>JAPOOY010000145.1 GCA_026713205.1 Bdellovibrionales bacterium | reverse complement strand
TGAACTTTTGACCTCCCTTTGGCCTTGAAAGTCATCTCTAAAGCTGGGATAAGAAAACGGAAAACTAAAACCCGATCGGTATAATAGAGTTTATAAATGAAAAGTGCAGGAACAAAGTCCTCTTCTTATAAAGAGCCGGTGACTTATGATCAAGCGTTAAGTCTTCTTAAGGAAGGGGAGGTGGTGGCTCTTCCCACGGAAACAGTCTATGGATTAGCGGGTCGCATTGACTCACAAAAAACTTTAGAAGACATTTTTCATGTAAAGAGGCGACCTTTTTTTGATCCACTCATTGTTCATTGTTATGATATTTCTCAGGCCAAACAGTATGTGGAGGAAATCCCTTTTCTGGCTGAAAAACTCTGGAGGAAATTTTCTCCAGGTCCTTTGACCTTGGTTTTGAAGAAAAACTCTCGTGTTTCCCCTCTGATTACAGCCCATCAGGATACGGTGGCTCTTCGCATTCCCCGTCATCCTTTGATGAGACAAATTTTAAGAGATTTGGAAATACCCTTAGCTGCTCCCAGCGCCAATATGTTTGGCCATGTCAGTCCTACACGGGCGAATCATGTTCTTACATCTTTTCAGGGAAAAGTTCCTGTGGTGGATGGAGGGATTTGTGAAGAGGGATTGGAGTCCACAATCGCTCAACCTTTAGGTAAACAGCTTATTATTTTAAGAAAGGGCAGTCTTTCCAAAGAGGAGATACAAAACTTTTTAACTGCAAAAAATGTTTCCTGCACGGTATCCTTTAAAAGCAATAAATTTATCCCCGGAGGACAGAAATCCCATTACGCTCCTTCTGTTCCTCTTTACATTGTGGAATATTTTTCCACCGGGACAACAGAACGGGTTTTAAAAGAAAGATTTCCGGATCGTTCTATTAAATACCTATGTTTAAACTCTAAACCGGAGCTGGCCGCGCGAAGTCTTTATCATGATTTAAGAAAGCTCTCCCGGGATAAGAAAACAATCATTTGTGTTCAAAAAACACCGGAAAAAAAGGGGGGATTATGGGATGCTATATGGGATCGTTTGGAAAAAGCCTCCACAGAAATATTATCTGAAATCAAATGAACTCCCTTACAGCAATCCATGAGGTATCAAACTGGCTTCGCCAGTATCAAAGCGTTTATAAATTAGGATCATCCATATTGTTACAGGTAGAAACCAGCCCCTTGTCGGGTTCTTATGTGTTTGATATTTAACAGGGAGACTGGCTTTTGTTTCTTTGTTGATGAATAATAGCTTCATGGCGAGAACAATCCTTACAGGTATTAAACCCACTGGTACAGGCGATCTGCATTTGGGGAATTATGTGGGCGCTATTCAGCCTTCTATTAAATTATCCCGGGAAAAGGATGTGATCGGGTATTTTTTTATTGCGAATTATCATTCCCTCACCTCTTTATTCTCACCTAAGGAACATCGCCTTTGTGTTCGTCGGGCGGCGGCCTCCTGGCTCGCTTGCGGGCTGGATGGAGAGAAAGTGATTTTTTATCTTCAATCCGATATTCCGGAATTGCTGGAATTAAATTGGATTTTGTCATGTGTCACTCCCAAAGGATTGATGAATAGGGCTCATTCCTATAAGGCCAAACAGGATCAAAATCAGCAATCCGGACAAAAAGAGCTGGATGATGGTGTCAATATGGGGCTTTACGGTTATCCCGTTTTAATGGCGGCGGACATTTTATTGTTTTCGGCAAATGAAGTGCCTGTGGGCGGAGATCAAATACAACATTTGGAAATGACCAGAGATATAGCCCAAAAATTTAATCGGATCTATAAAACGGATTTACTTTGTCTTCCAAAAACTTTAGGACGGAAAGAGATCATTATTCCCGGTTTGGATGGAAGAAAAATGAGTAAGAGCTATAATAATACAATTCCTCTCTTTTGTGATCCAAAGGCGCTTCGTAAGTTGGTGATGAAAATTAAAACAGATTCCCTTCCGCCGGAAGAGCCAAAAAATCCTGAGAATTCGCTGATTTTTGAAATCTATACACACTTTGCTGAACAGGAAGAAATAACCTCCCTGAGAAAACAGTATTCGGAAGGAATCGGCTGGGGGGAGGCAAAAGAGATTTTATATGAAAAGTTAAACGATTTTCTAAAAGATAAAAGGGATATTTACCACTACTATATGGAGGAAAACAGTCCACTGGATAAAATTTTAAAAGAGGGAAAAGAAAAAGCGCGTGCTGTTGCTCAATCTTTCATGAAAAAAGTTCGTTCCGTTATCGGATTAAGCTGATAGGATTTATACCAATCGTGTTTTAATTTTTCCTGTTTTTATTTAAGAGATATAGCCCTTTATAACAGCCTATAGGGGTCAAAAATGAGTTCGGCTTTGACACAGTAGCGGCT
>JAPOOY010000219.1 GCA_026713205.1 Bdellovibrionales bacterium | reverse complement strand
TTTCATGGGGCGGGTAAGGCGGTGGGAGGAATTTTAAGAGATGTTTTTGCGATGAATGCCCGCCCCATTGCCCTGGCAAACTATCTTTGTTTTGGTTCTCCGAAAAGTTCCGGTTCAAGGGAGAGGGTGAATGGAGTTGTTCGTGGTATAGGGGGGTATGGCAATTGTATTGGCATTCCCACGATTACAGGACATACGGAATTTTCAGATGCCTATGATAACAATATTCTCGTTAACGCGATGGCTGTTGGCCTCCTCTCCTCTGAAACTAAGGTCATGAATTCCAAAGCAAGAGGGGAGGGAAATTATGTTGTTTATGGAGGGGCGCGCACAGGGCGAGACGGCATTTTAGGAGCCTCTATGGCCAGTGAATCCTTTCAGGACACTCAGGACAATCGTCCGACTGTGCAGATGGGTGATCCCTTTTATGGAAAGCAGTTAATGGAAGCCACTCTTTCGGCTATGGAACAAAATCTTATTTTGGCCTGTCAGGACATGGGAGCCGCCGGATTGACCTGTTCCAGCTTTGAAATGGCGGAAAAAGGGGAAGTGGGATTGACTCTCCATCTTGATAAGGTGCCTTTGAGGGATTTGTCCATGTCTCCGGAAGATATTTTGCTTTCCGAAAGTCAGGAAAGGATGCTTTTTGTCTGCACTCCCTCTCAATGGAAGGGATTAAAAAAAGTCTTTGATAAATATGAACTGGAATTAGTGGTTTTAGGGGAGATATTAAAAGAACAAAAAATAGAACTTTATTGGCAGGAAAAGATATTAGCCAACATATATCCCAAACAGTGGGAGCCTCCTTTGGAAAATCGTCCTTCTATTTCTCCTGAGCCAATACCTCGCATTCATCCGACAAAATTTGAAAAAGAAGAGGTTTTAAGGGACATTTTGCTAAAAATTTTAAAAAGCCCTCAAGGCCGCAATCGGCGGTTTGTTTATCGGCAGTATGATCAAAGAGTGGGAGTGCGAACTGTTAGAGATAGCTCATATCCCCTGGCGGTTATTCGTTTGGATGAAACAAAGAGGGAGTTGGCTTTTACAACGGGATGCCGCCCTCATCTTATGCGTGTGGATGTGAGGGAAGGGGCAAAGGATGCGGTTTTTTATCCGGCGCTTCAATTGGCGCTCAGGGGATTTACCCCTTGGGCTGTCACGGATTGTTTAAATTTTGGAAATCCGGAAAAACCCAAAATTATGGGAGAATTTATATTATCCGTAGAATCCATTGCTTCCGCCTGTAAAGCCCTGGACACTCCTGTGATTAGCGGCAATGTGAGTTTTTACAATGAAGACAGTAAAGGGAGAAACATCACTTCCACACCGGCTTTGGTTATGGTTGGTTTAAAGGAAAAAACAGCCTCTTTACCGAGTGGAGGATTTTCCGGTCAAGGGGAAAAGGTCTATCTTTTACGGGATTTTCAATTCTGTTTTTCCGGGCTTGCGGCCCAAATTTTGAATAAAAATGTACAGGCTTTTGGAGCTTTACAGGATGAACTCAGTCAGTTATTTGTTTATCGCATTCTGGAATTGGCTCAAGCTGTTTCTTTTTCTTCAGCGCGAGTTGTAGGGAAGTTTGGTCTCCTTTATACTCTGGCCCGAATGGTGATGGAAAAAGGTGTGGGGTTTGTTTCCAAAGAATCTTTTTCCTATCCTTTTCAGGAACGGCTTTATGAAATTATAGTGAGTGTGCCTTCTTCAGAGGAATCAGTATTTCAAAAACAAGTAAAAACTTTAGGATTGGAAAGTTATTCTTTAGGAGAAACAAAAGGAGAAGATTTGCAGGTGGGGAACATGGTATGTTCTCTTAATGAGATGAATCAGCATTACAACACCTCCTGGGAGGATGTGAGTTTATGAGAAATGCCTTTTTTATACCAATCGTGCTTGAAATTTTCCGGTTTTTATTTAAGAGACATAGGCCCTTTATAACAAACTATAGGGGTCAAAAATGAGTTCGGCTTTGACACAGATGCGGCTGAAAGTCGCTCTGTGGCAAAACGCATGTTTGAATTTTTGACCCCTATAGTTTGTTATAAAGGGTGTAAGCATTTTTT
>JAPOOY010000202.1 GCA_026713205.1 Bdellovibrionales bacterium | reverse complement strand
TGGCCTGCCTGCTTCTCAAATTTTGTCATTATCATCAGGATGTGAACGGAGAGAGGATGGAACTGAGATATTTAAGGGATACGGATAAAAGGGAAGTTGACTTTGTTGTTCTTAAAAACAGAAAACCTCTTTTTGCCGTTGAGTGCAAAACACAGAACAAACTTTTCTCAAAAAATATTCACTATTTTAAAGAGCGGACTTCCATTCCTGTTTTTTATCAGGTTTGTCTGAGTGGAAGTGACAGGCAGATTGGAGACGGACTGATAATGACTTCCATCTCCGCATTCTGTAAATACGAAAATATGATATAGAATCCCGTGCAAAAGCCTGACTTTTTCTGAGAGAGCAGCTCAATTCGTTTTTTTATGCAAGCAGATTTCTTCTGCGCTCTCTTATAGTCCCTCAAATTCTCTTTTAGATGAATAAAATCCAATTTTTTCCAGATTCCTGGAATTTTTATTTTTTTACCGGAACCTTGACTCAATCTGTCTTTTCCCATATTAAAAATATGTTAAATTAAATGAGATTCATTATGAAAAAACTTTTTATAGTCTTAATTGGTTTATTTATCTTTTCGCCTTTTGCTTATTCCAAAGTAGATTTTGAAAGCCTGACATACAGTTTAATGGAACACACTTATCAAAAAAATAAATTCGGTTTTCCTCTGACTCATTTATTTAAGAGAACAGAAGAGCATAAAAAGTCTCCCACCTCTGAAATCATCTACACTTCTGTTGATGAAGAGGGGAATAATATTCTCCATTTTCTATTCAATTCCAATCCTCCTAAAATTTTAAGGGAAAACGAATTTGAATTCAGAATATTAAATCCCAGAGGAATATTAGGCGCCATTTTTTCAAAATTGGGACAAAAGCGATTTATAAAACTGCTTCTTCAAAAAAACAAGAAAGGAGTATCTCCTTTAGATCAAGTTAAAGCCTCAGGAGGTCTCCCTTACAGGGCTTTAAGATCTGAAATCCTGAAGCGCCAAGACATATTATATAATATTAAGATGGTGACAGGTATGGTCAGCGGATCCTTTGTACTTACGGGTATAGCTTTCAGTAAGAGTGAGTCAGGCGATTTAAATCTTACCGCTGCTGTGGTTGTGGCCTTAGGATTAAGCCTTTGTTATCTCTCTTTTTTTAGAGAGGGTCCTTTTTTAGAACAATTAGACCAAACGATTAAAGAAATTAAATCAGAACATTAAATTCCCGAAGACACTCATTCAAAGAGATATAATAAGTGTTTTTATTACCGGAAGCTGACAAGATGCCTGGATATTGCGTATGAAATTTCAAAATGAAAATTCTCAGGCTTGGTCTCAATTTTTAAAGGAGGATCATCCACGGGAGCTGTGGAATGTGGAGGTTCTCTCCGGATTAAGGGATTTATTGAATCAGGACTCTATTCGCAGTGAGGGACCTCATCTTTTACTGGCGGAAGAGGAGGAAATTAAAAAATTTTCGGCGTTCCTTAAGTTAAAACCTTTAAAGGAATCCTGTTTTGAACTGCCTCCCTTTTCTTTAAACAGTGGGGGAGTGTCCGAGAGGTTTATTCAAAAAAGAAGAGGCTGGCAGGCTCAGGCTCAACATTCTTCCGGAGTGTTTCTGGCATCGCCGCAAAGTCTTTTAAAAAAAACCTCTTTGAAAACTCCTCTCCTTCAGTTAAAAGTTGGGGACTTTCTTCCCGATATAAAATCTCTCGGTTACAAATCCGAGGAGTTTGCTTTCAATCCGGGAGATTTTTCCATAAGGGGATTTATCTGTGATGTGTTCTCTCCTGCCTATCTCACGGCTCTTCGTTTGGAACTGACGGGTGATCAAGTCGCTTCCATTCATCTTCTGGATGCCGAAGGTAAAAAACGAAAAGAAACTTTAACTTCCGCCCTTTTGCCTTTTACGGGAGAGTGGTTGTCCCGAGGCGGGGAATCGCAGAAACTCTGTCGTTTTTTAAAGAAGGAGGGATGCGGGCGGGAGGCTTTACAATCTTTGATCCGCGGGAGCACTCCCTTTGGTTATGAAATTTTAAGGAACGCTCTGGATGAAACCTGCTCTCTGGATTGGTTTGTTCGTCCTCCCTGGATTTGGATTTATGAGCCGGAAGGACTGAAGGAAAGTTTTTCTAATGTGGAGGAGGAGTTTTCCCGCCTTCCCCCGCCTTTTCGTTTTAAAAATGTTTATCTCCCCTGGACTCGTTTGGAAAAAGAGCGACTCATTTATTTGAATAAAGGGGCCTTTGGCTCGTCTCCCTTTCCCTCCCCTTCCGTATCCCAAAAAGTGTGGAGTTACCCCTGCCACAGAATACAAAAACCTCTTGAAAAGTTTTTACAGAATAAAAATCCCTCTCTTTTAATATGGGTTCATTCTCCGGGTTCAAGGATTTCAACCCATTTTAAGGAAGACCCTTCAAGATTGGATTTTGAGTCTGTTCCCTCTTCCACTGAAAAACTCAATTCCCATGACAGAGGAAATCTTCAAAACAAACCTCAAGATTTAAATAGCTCTCTCAATGAAAAAGAAAGAGGGATGGCTTCTGATATTTCACAGGATTCCTTTTTACAATATATAGGAAGCCGCTTTCCGGATTCCATTGTGCAAAATAGCCTCTTTATTGAGGGTCAGTTAAAAGAGAGTTTCGTGAACGAGTCAGAGGGAGAGGCTTGGCTGAGAATAGAAGATTTAAAGAAAAAACCCAGCCCTTCCCCTTCTTCTGATGAAAGCTCCTTTGAATTTTTCCGGCAGAAAGCGGAGGCTCTTAACTTTTCTGAACTGAAGGAGGGAGAGCTTGTGGTTCATAAGAAGCAGGGGTTGGGGAAATTCTCCAAACTACAGGCCCTTGATATGGGAGGGCTGTCTCAGGATTTTATTATTCTGATTTATAAGGAGGGGGATCGGTTGCTCCTTCCGGCTTATAAAGCCAATGAGATTAAAAGATATGCGTCTTATTTTCCGAAAAATCCTGAAGCTCTTTTGGATCGTCTGGGGGATCCTCGTCGCTGGGAGCAAAAAAAAGAAAAGGTGACCAAACATATTCAGGCTTTAACCTTGGAGTTGATAGAGATTTACCGCCGCCGAAGGGCCGTCCGCCGTCCGCCTTTTAAACCGGTTCAGGAAGAGTTAAAAAAATTCACGGAAGGTTTTCCCTTTAAGGAAACAAGGGCGCAAACAAAAGCTATTTCGGAAATTATGAAGGACATGGATCAGGAATACCCCATGGAGCGACTCCTTTCCGCGGATGTGGGTTTTGGAAAAACAGAGGTGGCCCTTCGGGCTGTATTTAGAGCTTTGGAAAATGGATTTCAAGCCTGTTGGATCGTTCCCACCACAGTTTTAAGTCTTCAGCATTACGAGAATTTTAAAAAGCGATTTCAGGATGCGCCTTTTCGCCTGGCTCTTTTAAACCGGTTTTTAAGTCAAAAGGGAAGGGAGAGTCTTCTTAAAAAACTTCGTCAGGGAGAGGTGGATTTTTTAATTGCCACTCATGGGGTTTTTAATTCTTCTGTCTTTTTTAAAAATCCCGGATTGTTTGTGATTGATGAGGAACATCGCTTTGGAGTGTCCCAGAAGGAAAAACTTCAGCGATTAAAAAGCGGTGTGGATATTTTATCTCTTTCTGCCACACCCATCCCCCGCACTTTGAATATGGCGCTGAGTGGAATAAGGGATGTGAGTCTTATTGGTGAGCCACCGGCTCAGCGTAAACCCGTTCAGATATTAACAAAGAAATGGGATCCCCAGTTGATACGGAAAGCCTGTGACTTTGAAAAAAACCGGAGAGGGCAGATTTTATTTGTGCATAACAGGGTGGAAAGCATTTACGAGAGGGAAAAGCAACTGCGGGCTCTTTTACCCCATTATAAAATCGGTTTAGCCACGGGACAAATGCCTCCCGCTCAATTGGAGAATATTCTCATTCAATTTTTTGAAAGGAAATTTGATCTCCTGCTTTCCACAAACATCATTGAATCCGGAATGGATGTTCCTGAAGCTAACACCCTGTTTATTGATCGCATTTCCACCCTTGGACTGAGCCAGCTTTACCAGCTTAAGGGGCGTGTTGGGAGAGGAAAAATACAGGCTTACTGCTATTTTCTCCTTCCAGAAAAGGGTAAAGTCGCCGCCACAGTTAGGGAACGACTCCGTTTGATGGAGCAATACGGAGATTTGGGAGGTGGATTTCATCTGGCCCTTCACGATATGGAATCACGGGGAGCCGGTGAGCTTTTTGGAGCCAGGCAAAGTGGCTTTATAAATACAGTGGGTCAGGAATTTTATTTTGAACTGTTAAGAGAGAGCCTGTCTCGGGAAAGTGAAAAAGAAACCCTGTTTCCGGAACCGGACATCAAATTACCTCTTTCCACTTATATTCCCTCTTCCTATATTCCTGATGATCCTCTGCGTCTTTTTTATTACAAAAGCCTCTCCGAAGCTTCTGCACAGGCTTTGGAGGCCATCCGATCGGAATTGGAGCATAATTTTGGTTCTCTCCCGCCGGAGACTTTAAATTTGTTTTCTCTTTTGGAGATACGAAAAACAGGTCGGCGTCTTGGCCTCCGTGAAATAAAAACCGTGGGGGATTTTTTATATCTTTCCTTCCAACAGAAAGCGATTCTTCCGGTGGAAAATATTTTAAAAGCCATTCAGGAAAAAGACTGGGAAATGCGTACAGAACACTCTGTTAAAATTCCCGTCCAAACTGAAAGTGATCTATTCCATCAGATAAAAGATATATTGAGGGAGTTTTCCTCGGATATGCCAATCCAGGTTGAATCCTGAAATATTTTGTTGAAGCTAAAGCTTATATATTCCATTCAATTTTGAGAATCTCCAGAATGGATTTCCGGAGGGAGCAAAAAAAGGGACTTCAAAACGGCAAAATAATTAAGAAACCCAGTAAATCCGCCGCTTCATTTCCCGGTGATAACCGCCTAAAACCTCTACTAGCCAGAGTATCCCGTAAAAATGTAAAATCCTACTCCGTTTAAGTCTACCAATTTTTAATTGATTTTTAAGAGTTTTGTTTCCACTTTGGCGGACAGAAAAACTCCCCTTTTTCATCTTTCATTTTTTCCGGAAACTGACATTGTTTTAAAACATTATTGGAAATTCTTTTTTGAAAATGACTGGCATCTCTCAAGTCTATATGGATATTTCTACGGGGACTTATAATACCTATACGCTTTTTAAAATTTTCTTTAACATACTTTAGCGGTGTTTTTAAATCTGTGTCATTTGAAATTAAAATTGCACAATCATATTGATCTACATCAGCAACAATATGAGTAGCTATATTTACATCAGATTCTTTTTCTTCCCATTTGCTTATAGTAACAAGTTCATTGCCTTCTACATACTGCCCATTTTCATAATGACATTTAAGACCTGTCACTTGTCTTTTTTTAAATTGACCAAAAATTATTTCTAAATTTGGAATAGTATTTAAAGCTCTTAAGTATATGTGTTGCCTTGTAATATTAAGCCGGTCTTCTAATGTTCCTTTTACTAAAGCCGTAAAATATTTAATTTGCATTATCTTATGTTTCTCAGAGGTTAAATAAGCTTCAGATAGCTTCTGCAGATTTAACCACCTGCAAGGAGTATGTTTTAACCGATAGTAAAGGTTGAATCCATCAATATAGATAAAGGTTTTTAATTTTTTCATTGGCTTAAAAAACGCGAAAGCAGGCTTTCGCCTGCTCGCACCCACCAGTCGAGCCCAGTGGGGATGTCATTTCCCATTATCGGTATTTTTAACTATTTGTCAATAGAGCTTTATAAAAAAAATTACTCAGGGCTGAAATAGCGATTTTTAAGCTTAAAAACGCGAAAGCAGGCTTTTGCCTGCTCGCACCCATCCACCGAAACAGATGGGGATGTCTCTCTCAGTATTGATATATTTCAAAATAAGTCAAGCAAACTACAAGAAACTGCAACTCATTCTATTTTTAAGGACAACTGATTGTTTCGGGGAAATAATCAGTTAAAAAAGAAAATTATTTTGCTTGTTTTAATGGATTTCTGTGCCTCGGTTGTATCTGAGCTAGGTTCTTGTGTTACTCCGGCTGTGTCTGGTCCAGGTTCCTGTGCTCCGGCATTTAAAACTAAACCTAAAAACAGGCTCAGCAAAAGCATACTTAATTTGTTTAGCATTTGAATTCTCTTTATTAATAATAATCCTTTCGGTTTTTATTGTGAATTTTGAGTGTCTGCCGTTGTAGCCATTTCCACACAGACTGTTACATCTTTTAAGAGGTTTTCTTTCTCACAATAATCAAATTCTATATCATATTCATCACCACATTTATTGTGTGCAACATCAGCTTTGTCCTTACACTTATCTTCTTCTTCCTCTATGTCCGCATTTTTAAGGCAGAGATTTTCAGCTATATCTGCCCTGTCCGTGCAACGGTCCTCATTGTCGTCTGCTTTATCTATGCAGTCATGAAGTTTTTTCTTCACTGTATCGTCATTCATGCATTGTTTTACAATTTCTAAATGCTTTAAAGCGTCAGATTGGTTCTTATCTGTGCTATTTTCCACACAGGCCATAAGAGATTCCTCACATTTTGCAACATCTTTAGAATATTGCACCCCACAGCTGTTGTGGCTGTTGTTCAGCTTCATAATACATTGTTCTTCCTCTGGCCCTGTTTTTGCAATGGACAAGCAGAAATTACGAGTTGCGTGTGCCTGGTTCACGCAGTATTTTGCGAAATCGTCAGCTTGATTTTCGCAGTACTGATATTTTGGCTCAGTCCTACTCTTTGATATACATAGGAAGATTGCTTCTGTATCTGTATCTGTATCTGTATCTGAATTGAATCTCTGTATTCCTCCGGCACAGGCCATTACTTTTTCCTTACATATTGCAGAATCTTCAGAATATTGCTTCTCACAGCTGTCCGTTCTTTTTTGCAGCTCCGTAATACATTGTGCTTTCTCTTGCGCTGTTTTTGCAATGGACAAGCAGAAATGATGAGTTGTAGATGACTGTCTTGTGCAGTATTCTGAGAAATTTTCAACCTGAGCTGTGCAGTACTGATATTTTGAATTAGCCTTACTATCTGATACACATGGGGAGGCTTCTATTATATTTGAACTGGGTTTCAGTGCTTCGGCTGTGTCTGAGCCGGTTTCCTGTGCTCCGACATTTAAAACTAAACCTAAAAACAGGCTCAGCAAAAGCATACTTAATTTGTTTAGCATTTGAATTCTC
>JAPOOY010000155.1 GCA_026713205.1 Bdellovibrionales bacterium | reverse complement strand
TTTATTTTTTATATTTTCCTTTGAGAAAAAACAACAGAAGTTTTGCTTTTTGTTATTTTTCGTGACACAACCATAACTCCATGTTCTGTGCTCATCTTTTCTCATTAGACATCCTCCTTCTTCTTAAGCCTCAGAATACAGCCTGTTTTTTCTTTGAGCCATTGTTACCTATCGATTTTTCCTTACTGTTTTTTATTTTCAAATTTTTTCATCTTGCTTTTTTCTCTTCTCTTTTTTTCCTCCTCCTCTTCTCTCCATTCCACCCCCGCCACCCCTTTAATTTAATCAAACCACTAACAACACAACACACACTTCACCGGTTCGTAATCACTTCCGCGAAACTTCGTTGAGTGGGAGTGATTACCAACCGATCTCCTAAAAACTTCAATGTTGTTAGTGGTTTGACCCCCATTTGAAAAAACAAGACTACACACCCGACTACACAGGCAAAAAAAGCATTCTTATTCATAAACTTGGCCTCCAAACATGAAACAAATCCTCTCTATGTTTTGCTTTATCAATCAAAACGGCTTGACCGGGGGAGAGCCTTTTAAATACATCAAAATCAATTTTCATCTCTTTAACCTCTCTGACGCTCCCTGTTCCTAACATCTCCTGATGCGTGCCCATATCGCTCACCTGATAGGTTATTTTCTTTGATTGGAGTGTTCCCGCCATTAAAGCCCGTTTTTCCCTGACCTGTGGCTCCTGAAACGATGGTATGCTGAACTCTGGAGTTAACACTTAAGGAAACCGGTCTTCTGGATATAAGAGAAATTCCAATAGGAGCTTCTTCTTTTCTTTTTTCCATAAGAGAATAAAGTTTTGAAAATTTGATTTTTCTTCTTTTCAATTTTTGCTCTGTGATTTTTTCCATTGGGAGAGTTTTTTTTAAAGACCATGAAAAATACCAATGTCTTATAGAAAAAAATAAAGCCGCCACTACAGCAAAATGAAAAAGATACCAGCGATTAAAAAAGTATTCGTCTTTATGTGCAAAACAAAAAAGCCAGAGACATCCCACAAGAATCCCATAAAAAACAAGAGAGCGGGCAAAGTTTTCAAAGACGGCCAAAACCATTGACTTGGCTTTAACAGGCATTATGGAAAAATGAATAAAGGCCCAGATAACCAGCAAAAGCTCTTCCATAAAGTCTTCTAAAGTTTTGTCTTTTTCCTCACTAATTCTTCTCATTTGGTCCTCCTTTTAAGCCACTCTGAAAGAGGGAGCTTTCCGTATCTATGGGAAATGACCTCCTCTACATTTGCATAATGGGAAATAGCGATATATCTTTTGTAACGAAAAGTTTTTATCAATCTGTTCATTTTCTTGAGATAAGTGGTTACATAAAGAACATGGGTAAAACTGGACTTACTGTATTCAGCCATTTTAAGGAAATAACGACCCTGAGTTTTTAAATGAAGTTCCAACTCCACAGCCAATTTAAAATCCTCTCCTTTGAGATAAAAATCAGGCAGAGGTTGATATTTCCCTGTATATAAGGTTTCTTTTAAATCCCGAATTTGATTTTCAAAGATGGCTTCTGTTTGCAATAAATCTTCCAGCCGTTCTTTTACAGAAAAGAGTAAAAGCTGATGAGTTTTCTTCCATGTGCTTGGGTGTCTCGTTACAAAATGAGATTTATTAGAAAGTCGTATGATTTTTAAATTCCTTCCAATAAGACCTATAGAAGAGGCATCTATATCCCGTCTAAGACGGGAAAAATCAAGAGGCTCTATTTTAATATAACCTTTCTTTTTTAATTTACTGAGACGATTACAGGCAGAAGCATCAGAAGAAAAAAACTTTTTCTTTATATCGCTATAAAAACAAAAATCCTGTTTTTGGAGGAGATCAATAATCAGCTTATCTCTTCCTGTTAGTCTTACTTTTGAAGGTTGAGGTTTTTTAAAATTGTTTTTGCTCTTCTTCTCTAAATCTTTTTTATCTGTCTTGATAGAAAGGGTTGATAAACTCCTCCTGCCTTCAATTCCCCCATAAGGAGATGAGGAGGTGTTCGGGCAGGAGAATTTATTTTGTATGGGATGATTTTTTAAAATGAATTTTTTTCTCTCAGACATTTTCCACCTACTTAATTCAGGCTTGCGTTCTGACTTAATACGCAAAGCCGATTCTTCTAAAAACTGAATGTCTCGGTTCTACTTACTTCTTATGGGTATCGTTTCTTATTTACCCCTCTGTTAATTTACCGTTCACTAAACAT
>JAPOOY010000143.1 GCA_026713205.1 Bdellovibrionales bacterium | reverse complement strand
GAAATCTAAAATTATCTTCTGTGAGCATTTTTCCCACTTTATCATAAAGACGAGCTTTCAAATCATGATTTAAATCAGATTCTTTATTGTTAGCCGTGTGATAGCAATACCTCATTTCTGAATAGTTAAAGTATTCCTTTATATAATCCTTATACTCATCTTTAAGAGCCTTAGTAATAGATTCTCTCTCTTTCAATTTTCCTTCTTTTACAAGCCATTTTTTAAGCGCTTCTACTGACTTTTGGCCACCAGAAGAATACCGACCTGCAATGATAATTTCTTTTAATTCTGTATCAGGGAATGTTAATTCAGAAGAAGGGGAGCGGGATTCCAGACAGCTACAGGAAAGACCTGCTGAAATTAAAAACAAATACCAAAACTTCATTACATAAATAATACTTTTCATTATCTCACCTTGTCAATGAAAGCCACAGTTTCCCGGCTTTGTTTAATTCTTATAGGTGCCGAATACATTATCCGTCCGTTGGGGCTGATAACTACAATCTTTAAACCTTTATTTTGAAAATTTTCTGGAAGATTGAGGGTCACCAAAAGATGACAAAAATCAAAAGGAACCTTCTCTGAAGTATTATTTTGATATAAGACTTCAAGGCTCACTTTTAAAAGAGGATGTCTGACTTCTTGAAGAATTTGATTTTTCCTGTCTTTTAACTGAAAAGTAACAAATGGGAGAGAGTGTCCGGCTACTTCGGGAAAAACAGGTGCAGAAAGAGCTGTTTATCGCAAAACTCAAACCGGATCAGTACAAATAAGCCCGCTATCAAACTAAAAATTTTTGTTTTTCTTTTTCGGGAAGTAAATCATATCCTGTCATTTCCATTGAAAAGCTGGCGCGCCCCTGACTGAGGGAACGCACATCAGTGGCATAACCAAACAAGTTTCTTAAAGGAGTTTTTGCGGAAATAACCTGAAGATCTTTTCTTCGTCCCATCTGCTCTATCTGTCCTCCTCTGGAGTTTAAATCGGCAATAATAGAACCGGTAAACTCCTCCGGTGTGACCACCTCCACAGAAAAAACAGGCTCCAATAAATGACTTCCACTTTCCCTAAGAGCTTTCTGAAGAGCTTGACTGGCCGCAGATTGAAAAGCCAGAGAACTTGCTTCCTCCTCTCTAAACTCAGCCTCTTTTAATGTCACTCTTAAATCCTGAACCGGACACCCCATAAAAGGTCCGGATAAAATAGCCTGCTCCGCCCCCTGCTGAACCGCTTTTACAAAGTCATCAGGCAAAGTCCCTGTTTCATTCTTAAAATCAAAACCTTTTCCTCTTTCCAAAGGCTCCGCTTCAAGAATCAATTTGGAAAAGTGTTTCACTCCGGCAATCTCTCGGACAAACTCTCCAGAGGAAGAGGATTTTTGGATAGGTGTTTCCTTAAATGACACCTGAGGTTTTCCCACACGGGTTTTTACCTTGTAATCTTTTAAAAGACGATCCACTAACACTTCAATATGCAGTTCCCCCATACCCATGAGAAGAGTCTGACCGGTCTCCGGATCTTTTTGAACGCGACAGGAAGGGTCCTCCCTTTGGAGTTTTTTTAAAGCTTCTTCCAATCGGCTTTGATCCTCAGAGGTTTTCCCTTCCACAGCGGAAGAGATCACCGGCTCAGGAAAATCCAAAGATTCCAAGGCAACAGAATGCTCTTTTATACAAAGAGTATCTCCCGTTTGAGTGAATTTTAAACCGGCAACCACTCCAATATCTCCGGCGTGAATTTCCTGAACTTCCTTCCGAAATCGTGAATGCATTTTAAAAAGTTTTTGGATTCGCTCTGTTTTTTTCTGACGAACATTGTAAAAAGAGGACCCGATCTTCAAAACCCCTGAATAAACCCTAATGTAAGTCAGTGTGCCGGAAAAAGAATCAAAAACAATTTTGAAAGCTAAAGCAATTAAAGGTTTTTTATCCTCTGTTTCACATAAAACAGTTTCACCTTTGAGTGTCTGCCCCTGTTCAGGAGGGCTTTCCAAAGGAGAAGGTAAATAGTTTTTTATAGCCGTGAGAACAGGCTGCACCCCTTTGTTTTTAAAAGCGGAACCACACAGTACAGGAGTGATTTGCAGGGAAAGGGTTTGCTTTCTAATTCCCTGACGAATCTCCTCCGGTGTAAGAGGTTGATCCTGAAGATATTTCTCCATTAAATGTTCCTCTCCTTCAACGGCTTTTTCTATTAAAAACTCCCTTTGTTTATTAACTATTTCCTTATATTCAGAGGGAATCTCCACCACGGAAAATTGTTTGCCCAGTTCATCCTTGTCCCAAAAAAGAGCCTTTTCCTCAATAAGATCAATCACTCCCTGAAAGCTGTCCTCTCTTCCCAAAGGCCATTGAAGAGGAACCGGTGTGAGACTTAGTTTTTCCTTAATGGATTTAAGACCTCTTTCAAAATCCGCTCCCACACGATCCATTTTATTAAAAAAACAAATCCGCGGAACTTTATAGTGATCCGCCTGTCGCCAAACCGTTTCCGATTGAGGCTCCACCCCATGAACCGCATCAAAAACCGCCACCGCTCCATCCAGCACCCTTAGGGATCGCTCCACTTCCATTGTGAAATCAACATGGCCCGGCGTGTCTATCAGATTGATCTGAACCCCTTCCCAAAAAAGAGTGGTGGCGGCGGAAGTGATGGTGATACCCCGTTCCTGCTCCATTTCCATCCAGTCCATGACGGCGCTGCCCTCATGCACTTCCCCCATCTTATGACTGATGCCGGTATAAAATAAGATCCTCTCGCTGAGCGTGGTCTTACCCGCATCAATATGAGCCATAATGCCGATATTTCTTAATTTCCCTCTATCAAAAGACATTTCTCTTCTCTTTTTAAAATAAAAAAGCCAAACCAGCAATCAAGTAATAAAAAAATCAATTTTCATTTATACTGATGATGTTTGAGTTTTGAGATTTTCAGAAGAAAGAAAGATTACACCCTCCATTAAGAGAAGAGAGGGGTCAAAAGTTCAAACATGCGTTTTGCCACAGAGCGACTTTCAGTCGCATCTGTGTCAAAGCCGAACTCACTTTTGACCCCTCTCTTCTCTTAATGGAGGGCTAATTTTATGTAAGTGGAAAATCCCAAAATTCAAACCGGATATAAAGTGCAATAGGTTCATGGAAAAGTAAGCCTCAACGAACCTTAATAGGTTTGATTCCCATTTTTTCCAATTCATCCCACAAGCCTTCCAAAGCTTTGGAATTTACTTCTCTTTTTCTCCATTTTGAATAAGCAGCATAAAAAGGATCTCCCCGTAAGACAGGAGTTGCCTGCCTGGAGTGTCTTATTCTCCACACCCTTTTTCCGTCTTTCTCAAATGCCTCGTTCCTTTGATGATCTATCTCTTGAATAGTATTATGATGATGACCATCACATTCTACATATAAGCTATTATTTTTTCCATCACTTCCTCCTTCACCGTTAACTATCATAAGATCAACAGAATAACTGGATGCTCCGGCGAAATCCTTAAGAACAACTTGAGGAATAACAAGATAACCCTTGGCATGTATTGCCAGAAAAACATCCACTTCAAACCAACTTCTAAAAGGCTGTGGCGTTAGATAAACTCTCCGATCAATCTGATCAATATAGTTTAATCGGGCGCCTGATTCCTGATGCTCAGATACTCTTTTTTCAAGCTCTCTCGCCTTTAAATCTTGTACTTCATAATATCTTTTTAGAGCTTTTTTCTGACCAAGTAACATCTGAAAAATCTCATAGGCATTACTGCGAATCTCCATCTTTCTGCTATACATCAGATCCACTAACCTCTTAATCATTTCATCTCTTTCCTGGAGAATATGACGGGACAGTTGGAAAAACGATCTTTGAAATGCCGTATATAAGTTTTCTTTAAGTCCTGCTATGGTGGCTTCTCTTGCTTCAGGAAGAATATCGGATTGAAGCGATTCAAATAACGATTCAATACCAACAACATAATAACCCACTCTATTATGTATTTGAATGATCGCTTCAACAGCCGCTGCCTGGACATAAAGCTTTGAATCATGCTGCGACAAATAGGCCAGTCTTTCAATAATATAAAATATTCTATCATCAACAACATCACCTGAAGGATCACTCAAAAATTTAAAAGCCCCTGCTATACTTTGAAAAGGAGCATAGACTGCTGTTTTTAAAACTCTAAAAAAACCTGACTCTTTGCCTAACATTTCTCCAAGAGCTTGTGCTGAAGATTGTCGTACTCTGGGAGATAAATCACTGAGCCCCTCTCCTAAAAAATCAACGGTTTGAATATCCACTGCCTGTATCTTTCTTAAAATAGCAATAATACTCTTCTTCTCTGCAGGTAAAAGATAAGAAGAAGGGGAAATGTAATAAGCCAGTTTCCTGCCTGTCCGAACTGTAATATGTTGTGATACAGCTTCAAGCAAAGAATATATTTCTTTCCTTATGTTAAATCTTGATGTTCCCCTGAGAAAATGTAAACTCTCCACTAAAATATCATGAGTTTTAGCATCTCTGGTTTTTGTTTTTCCAATGATTTCAGCGACTGTTTGTTTCATCTTATTATCTTCTCTTGTTTCAAACTCCTCGGGCGTTAATAAAATCCGAGCTAAAATCCTGTTAATTTCAGGCATGTGTGTATTGGTTTCATCAATAACGGAAGCTAAATGAGATTTGACTTGAGTGGCCTCCTCTTCAGTAAAAATTCTTTTAACCACTCTCACTTTCTTTTTATAGGGAATGTTTTGCCATATCTCCACTGTGTCACTCATATTATTTCTGACAGATAGCTCTCTGATTTTCTGCACAAGGGCCCCTACTCTTTCTTGACCTGAGATAGCATCCCAACATTCCTGAGAATTAGGAAATCCTCCTGTATTTGAAATAGCAGAAGCGGAGTAACATAAAAAAACGATGGAAATAAAAAATAATAATGATTTTTTCATCTAACGACCATTTTTACTTCATTAGTCCTAAAACAAATATTTTAAGTTTTAGACTAAATGAGCCTCTAAAATAAATAACTCATAGATCACTCAATAAAACGCAAACGGATATTATTAAAAACAACCCCAAATGGCAAGCTTTAATTCAGAAGATTATACAAAATTGTGTTTAAAGTTTGAGGTTTTCCACTTACATAATGTGGCCCTCCCTTAAGAAAATAGAGGGGTTAAAAGTGAGTTCGGCTTTGACACAGATGCGGCTATCAGCCGCTCTGTGGCAAAACGCATGTCTGAACTTTTGACCCCTCTATTTTCTTAAGGGAGGGTGTCATCTTTCTTTCAT
>JAPOOY010000230.1 GCA_026713205.1 Bdellovibrionales bacterium | reverse complement strand
TTAAGAGACATAAGCCCTTTATAACAGACTCTAGGGGTCAAAAATGAGTTCGGCTTTGACACAGATGCGGCTGAAAGTCGCTCTGTGGCAAAACGCATGTTTGAATTTTTGACCCCTAGAGTCTGTTATAAAGGGTGTAAGTATTTTTTCTTATGAAGAACCGGAAAATTTCAAACCGGAGGAGTATAAGTGAATTGTCCCTAAAAAGTGGACAGTTAGTGAGCATTGCTTTTGTTTAAAAAATCTCAAAAACCAAACGGAAGGAATAAGAGGAGAGTTTTAAATGGAAGACTGCTTACAGTTATTAAATTGATTTGTACTTTCTGCAGAAAGACACTTGGTTATTCTCATAATATAATTATTAGTTTCCTTCTCCGGCACTTTTTGAAGAGTTTTTTGGAGTGTCTGAATTTGATCAGGCGTTAACAGATCATACTGTCTTAATTGGTCTGAGACCACAGCAGTGAGGGTGTAGTGGTGTTGAGGGGTTATCCTGTCCGCTCCCCGTCCTTTTCCTATATGGGAATTTTTTCCCACAACAGGCTTCTTGGGACAGGAACCGTTTTTCTTTGGTTTCCAATAAGTACACTTCAATTCCGCATCAATAATATCCTGGACACTATTACTGACAAATTTCCCTTCGTTTTGATGTAGAGATTTATAAAATTCTATGTAATCCACTTTTCTTGTTGTGGAAAGAGTTGGTGATTTTACCTTTTCTTTCAGAGCCCGGATGGTGGGAGATTTTAATGAGAGAACACTTTTTATGTCTTTAAAAAATGTGTCATTCCTGTTAAGTGTGTTCCTCGCTGTCAGGTAGGAGGAATCTATTTCATTAAATAAAAGATGAGAAACGGTAATGGCGTCATCTGTTATATGGGCTTCTCCAATAATTTCCTGTATGGTTGTTCTGGCTTGGTTGATTTGGGATTGAGTGGCCTTTTCGCTGTTAAGGGTTTTTCTTGCTTCCGTTAATTGTGTTTCTGTTTCGTTGATTTGCTTCAATGTATCCAGAATTTTATTTTTGGAAAACAATTTTGGATTTTTTATACATTTGTTTTTTTCTTGGGAGTGTAGATTTTCACAGAGTTTTTGTGTAGCTGTTTTTAAGAATTTTCCTGGATTGTTCAAACAATCCTGTCGTTTAGAGTCATCCTTTGCAAAAGTGTTATCACACCATGTGGATGTTTCCAGACTGTCAGGGTATTTATCCATTTTCACTAGATCCATAATTTGCTGAGCATTTATCAGGTCACAGCCCAGCTTTTTTGTTTTACCGTATTTATTTTGTCTAACTCCTTCCACTCCTCTTCCATCTGTTACAATATTCTCCCAAGGTTCATCACAAAAGTTCCCCTGAGAAAGCACCTGAACTCCTTTTAAAATAGTTTGTTTATCTATTGCTTTTGATTTTTTGTCTTCTTTTTCTTTCGTTTGAGCTTTTACGGTTTGACCTATTTGTTTGATATGTTCAAATACGGGATGGGTTCCTTTCCAGGTGCGTTTAATTTGATGGGAGGTGGGGGCTTCATCACTCCAGCCATAGAGATTGGTGTTGGGAAAAGCTCTCATCCATCGGGAGCTTAAAGGTGTCCCTCTATCCATCGCGTGGGCAAAAGAGAGATTGAGTTTTCCCATGCTAAAATCATCATCCGGTTTTGTGACAGGAGTGGCCAGGCGATTGCCTGTTTTTGAAGATGGGTTTTTTACAATTGTGTCTGTAACGGTAAAGCTTCCGAACAGCCAAACTTGTTTAACATTTTCAAACCAGGACTTGTATTTAGGATCACAGGACAGCTTTTCAACAAAGGAGAGATCCAGCTTATTTTTATCAGCTTTTGTATCCCCTTTTTCCTGATGAAAATGCCCGCCGGTATAATAGCCTGAATAGATGAGGCCATCACAGTTGTCTTGATTTTTTGTCACCATGTTATCCAACCATTTCTTAAAAACTTCATTGATGTTTTCCCCTTTTTTAGTGGCATGAATATGAAGGGGCATTTGATCCTCTTTAACACCATAATTCTTTCTGAGATTTTCTTCCAGAAATGCACTGTCCGGCACTCCGCTCATGGCAAAATAGCAAAGTTCAAACTTATCAGATTGATCAGCAAAAACCGGGAATATAAAAAGC
>JAPOOY010000192.1 GCA_026713205.1 Bdellovibrionales bacterium | reverse complement strand
GAAGTGGCTCAGTAAAGCTATCAAGCACTTTAATAATGATTTAGCCATTGACCTGGGAACAGCCAACACTCTGGTCTGCGCTCCAGGGGGAGAGGTGATTCTCAACGAACCTTCCGTGGTGGCGGTGCAGCGGGATATGCACAATCAGATTAAAGTTGTCGCCGTTGGAAAAGAGGCCAAGCACATGTTGGGACGAACCCCTGGAGGAATTACTGCGGTCCGCCCGATTAAAGACGGTGTGATTGCGGATTTTGAAATCACGCAGAAAATGTTAAAATACTTTATTTCCAAATCCGCCGGAAGCGCCCCCAGATTTATTCGCCCAAGAATCGTTATTTGCGTCCCCTATGGAATCACTCAGGTGGAAAAACGAGCGGTGGAGGAATCCGCTATTTCCGCCGGAGCCAGAGAAGTTTATCTGATTGAAGAGCCTTTAGCCGCAGCCATTGGAGCCGGCCTTCCCATTACGGAAGCCACAGGAAATCTGGTAGTGGATATTGGGGGGGGGACAACAGGTGTGGCGATTATCTCCCTTGGGGGAATTGTGATATGTGAGTCCGTTAAAGTGGGAGGGGACAAGCTGGATGAAGCCATTGTTAATTATATCCGCCGAAACTTTAACCTCCTCATTGGGGAACGAACAGCGGAAAATATTAAAATGAAATTAGGCACAGCCTATATTGTCCAAAGTGAAAACAAGAGCCTCGCCATCAAGGGCCGTGACCTTGTCTCAGGAACACCTAAAACCATCACTCTCAATCATTTTCAAATCAATAAAGCTTTGATGGATACTTTGGATAAAATTATCAGCACCATCCGTCTGGCTTTGGAAAAAACCCCTCCGGAGCTGGCTTCCGATATCGTGGATAACGGCCTGTTTTTAACAGGAGGCGGCGCTCTTCTTCATAATATAGATGTGCTGATGAAAGAAAAAACGGGGCTTCCAATATGTGTGGCGGAGGACCCTCTCCTGTGTGTGGCTCTGGGAGCCAGTAAAAGTCTGGAACATCCCAATCTCCTAAAAACCATCACCATTCAGTGACACGAAACGGCGAAAACCCGTGGACACGATCTCGTAAAAAGGGCTTTACCCTCATTGAGGTTGTAGCCGCCACAGCTCTTCTGGCAACTCTTCTGACCCTGACTTCCCTGGTCTGGTCCAATACCTTCCGTAGAATGCAAAAAAGCAAACAAATAAGACAAATTGTGATTCTTCTGGAACAAAAAATGAATGAACTGGAAACTCTTTATAAGATTGACACACTTCAACCTCTCCCTGAACAGGATAAGGGGGATTTTCCGGAAAATAAAAACTTTACCTGGCAATATGAAACACGCCCTTTTACTCTTCCGGAAGCTCTTATCCTCTTAAAAATGCAACAGCTTCCTCAAAATGATACGAATTCAAAAGTCACTCAAATCCTTAAAGACATCTTATCTGAATCCATCATTGAATTAAAACTCACCGTCACTTTTAAGGAAAAAACAAAATATTCCCTCTCATCCTATTTTATAAATTACAAAGACGCTCCTGCAAAAGTCCTGTCTGCAGTTACAAATATTGTGCCAACCGGAGGGCTCTCCCCTTCAGAGGATAATTGATGAATTCAAAAAAATCGGGACTGACTTTAATGGAGGTTCTCATTGCTCTGTTCATTTTTTCCTTTTCCGCTCTTTATATCTCCCGCACAACCAACCATTTATTAAAACGACAGAAAAAGGTGGAAAAAGAAATAAAGAGCCGAAGGAGCCATTCCAACATCATGGAAATTTTAAGACAGGATTTAAAAGGGGTTTTTATTCACTTTGATATGAATTTTCATCTGAACAGATGGGCCTACTCGGAGCTTTCAGAGCTTGAAAAAGCTACAGGGGAAAGAAAACCTTTACCTTTTGAAGGCCGTAATTTTATGAATCCCCGGTTTGATTTTTTCGGGCAGGAAACCCATCTCACTTTCACCTCTCTGATCCCTTTTGCCGGGGAGAAAGAATCCACACAACTTGTTAAAATCAAATACTTTTTTAAACAATGTAAAAATCGGGAAACAGATCAAACAGCCTCCTGCTTGATACGGGGAGTCAGCCGCCATTGGAAAGACAGGCAGGATTCAGAATATCAAAAGAACAAAGTTCTTATTCGCGGACTAAAGGAGGCTTCATTTTCTTATTATCATCAGGAAAAGAAGGAATGGGAAAAAAGCTGGGATTTTCTATCTCTTTGGAAACAGGGAGTCCTTCGTCCCACACAACACACGATTTTACTTCCCTTTTTTATTCAAATAAATATGGAATGGGGAG
>JAPOOY010000274.1 GCA_026713205.1 Bdellovibrionales bacterium | reverse complement strand
TTTTATAACAGACTATAGGGGTCAAAAATGAGTTCGGCTTTGACACAGATGCGACCAAAGGTCGCTCTGTGGCAAAACGCATGTTTGAATTTTTGACCCCTATAGTCTGTTATAAAGGGCCTATGTCTCTTAAATAAAAACCGGAAAATTTCAAGCACGATCGGTATATAAGAACTGCCTTTAAGTAAGAGCCGTTTTATACAAGTTTAGCTTTATTATCAAGAATAAAAACCTCTCTTTAAAGAAATGAACTAAATTTTTTTGATAAAAGCCTCAAGAATAATCTCCACTCTTCCTAAGGGAGTTTTAAAATAGCTTCTAAACCAAACGATATAAATACCTTAAAGGACTTGACATAGTCATTAAATCCACTGTAATAAAGTTTTTCAGTCTCAAGATTCTGCATTTCCAATGAAACGGGTTTTAAATCCCTCTACAATAATCTGAAGACTCTCACATAAGGAATGAGTCATACTATCCCTCTAAGTTTTATGAAAAAAAGTGCTGAAAAAAAGATGTCCTCAAAACCGCAAGAAACTTTGCGGATCAATAAGTATCTGGCTGTGTACGGAGGGCTGTCCCGCCGCTCGGCGGACCAGTTAATCACCCAGGGGCAAGTCACTGTGAACGGCTCAAAGATCACAGAACCTGGAACCCTTATCCATCTCAAAACAGACAAAGTGAGTGTGAAAAACCGATTGATCCAAAAAAAAACAATTTCCCTGGTTTATTATGCCTTTCACAAACCGGAAAAGGTGTTAACCAGTAAAAAAGATCCTAAAAATCGTCCTGTGGTCATGGATTATTTTAAAAAAGTCCGCCATCATCTCTTCCCCATTGGACGATTGGACTGGGATACCGAGGGTCTGTTGTTACTCACCAATGACGGGGAACTGGCACAACAAATTCTCCACCCTAAGTATAAAATTCCAAAAACCTATTTTGTGAAAATAAAGGGCCATCTGAAAACCCGGCAGATTCAAAAATTATTAAAAGGATTGAGCACTCCCGTAGGACGGGTGAAAGCCCTTTATGTAAAACAGCAGCGTCGCTCCTCTTCCCCGAACACCTGGGTAAAGATCATTGTTGCCGAGGGAAAAAACCGGCAAATCCGCCTGATGTTCCAACAAATCGGTTGTCCCATTTTTAAATTAAAACGAGCAGCCATCGGACGACTCCAATTAGGACAACTGACAAAGGGAGCCTTTCGCCAGCTTTCAGAAAAAGAAATCAAAAAAGTCTTTGCCCGTCCAAAGGAACTCAGTTAAGTGAATCAGCGCTTCACATTCACCTGCCCTGATTCTCGCCTGCTCTTGACTCCATTTCACCTACACACCTCTTCAGGAGCAGTTGCAGGCATCATGGATTTGTTTATATTGTTCCAAATATTCCTTCACAGCCTGATTGAAAGCGTCCACTTCCCGATCCATAGCCTGACAGCAGGTGGAAGAAGAACCGGCTGAGGAGCAAAGGGGAGCCTCGTTGTAAATAGTTTCCTCCATTTGGTGAGCCTTATCCAGAAGAGTTCTGTAAAGAGGGCACAGCCCCTCCCTCACCATGCTTTGATATTTGTTGTATTT
>JAPOOY010000187.1 GCA_026713205.1 Bdellovibrionales bacterium | reverse complement strand
TTTATAACAGACTATAGGGGTCAAAAATTCAAACATGCGTTTTGCCACAGAGCGACTTTCAGCCGCATCTGTGTCAAAGCCGAACTCATTTTTGACCCCTATAGTCTGTTATAAAGGGCCTATGTCTCTTAAATAAAAACAGAAAAATTTCAAGCCGGACCAGTATAGATAATTATTCCGGGCTGGTTTGAAATTTGAGAGTCAGGAAGTTTGGGAGATTCCTTGACAAGATGAAAGAAGATTTACACTTTCAGTTGGGTTTATGTAAGTGGAAACCCGCAAAAATCAAACCGGATTGGCATAATATTCAATTTAAGCAAATTGTTTTAGAATACGAGTTAGATTCTCTTCAGAAAGTCTTATATCCTCTTCCTTTAAAGAAACCAATGATTGAGGGATTTGATTTACTTTTTGGAAAAAGGTCGGCTTAGTGGAATGATAAATAAGCCCGGTTATCATTGTTTTATTATCAGAAGGATTATTTAAAACTCTCAGAGCTTGGCTATAATCCTCCGGATCATGCTCTTTATCTGTTAGTTTTTTCAGGACGAGGGAAGATCCATCCGGCAGGAGTATTTTTTGATCTTCCCCTTCTTTCAAATTCATTTGGATTGGCCTTTGTTCCTCTATAATATCCAGTTCATTGAGAATGAGGTTATGTTCTTTCATGGAAGGGAAGCTATGGGGGAAGTCTCGTTCATTCCCGTAAGCCACGCAGGGAGAGATCACATCAATGAAGGCAAAGCCTTCATATTTAAAAGCTAATTTTAACAAAGATACCATTTGTTTTTTATCTCCACTAAAGGAGCGAGCTATAAAACCACAGCCGGCAGATAGGGCCAATTGGCAAAGGTCTAAGGCCGGTCGGGGATTATATCCTCTGGATTTAACATATCCCCCTTCCCGGGCTGTGGCAGAGAACTGTCCCTTTGTCAGACCGTAAACTCCGTTATTTTCCACCAGATAAATCATGGGAATATTTTGTTTTATCGTGTGAAGAAAAGACCCTAACCCAATACTTCCCGTATCTCCATCTCCTGATACTCCTATGATTTTTAAGTTTTTATGAGCCGCTTTAATTCCTAAGGCAATGGGCGCCATCCTGCCGTGAACGGTATTAAATCCCTGAGACAGCTTTAAAAAGTAATTTGGTGTTTTAGAGGAGCATCCAATGCCTGAAACCTTTGCCACTTCAAAAGGATTAATTTGAGCTTCATAAAAAGCTTGAATGAGGTGGCGGCTGATCTGATCATGTCCACACCCTATACAGAGAGTGGAGGGGACAGATCCTTCATAGTCTGATTTTTCAAAAGTCTTTTCATTCATTGTGTTTTCCCCGTGAGTTTTTCAAGTTGCTGAAGAACATTTTTCACGAAAAAGGGCCGTCCGTCATATTGCAGAATGGATTTCATTTTTGATCGTTCCTCCGGAAATTCACCATTTAATAATTGTTTTAACTGACCTTCACGGTTCTGTTCCACAACAAAAATGTGTGAGTGGCTTTTTAGAAAATTCCCCACTTTTTCTGAAAAAGGATACGATCGGATTCTCATATAGTTTATTTTTATTCCCTTTTTTTTCAATATATCACGAACCTCTCTTAGAACATTCTCATTATTTCCAAAAGTGACAAAAGCCAATGGAGTGTCTTCCTCAGATTCTATAATAGGATTTGGAACTAGGGACTTAATAGTTTCCCATTTTTTTTTCAGTTTATCCAGCATAAAGGAGTACTCTTTTGGATCTTCCGTATATTGAGCTTTTTCATTATGTCCTGAACCCCTTGTAAAGTACCCTGCCTTAAAATGAGCTGTTCCCGGAAGTGCGCGGTAGGACACCCCGTCTTGATCCACATCCCTGTATCTTGCAAAGTCTCTCTTATTTAAATCTTCTTTGTTAAGCACTTTCCCCCTTTTTAGAGCTTGTTTTTCCGGTTGAAACAGAGGACTGGCGTGAAGATTCATTCCCAAATCCAAATCCATCAATAAGATGACAAGAGTTTGAGTTTGTTCCGCCAAATCAAAGGCTTTAAAGGCAAAGGAAAAACTCTCTTCCACTGTTCCCGGAATGAGGACAGGATGCTTGGCATCCCCGTGGGAGAGAAAACAGGCGGAGAGCAAATCCCCCTGTTGGGTTCGTGTAGGCAGACCTGTAGAGGGACCGGCTCTTTGTACATCACATAAAACAGCCGGCACTTCGGCAAAATAAGCCAGTCCAGCCCCTTCCGCCATTAAAGAAAGCCCCGGCCCTGAGGTGGCTGTCATGGCTCTCAATCCCGCCCATCCGGCTCCTAAAACATGGTGGATGGCGGCTAATTCATCTTCCGCCTGAAAAACGACAAATTTTCTTTGACCCTCTTTGGTTTTTTGATATTTGTTTGCAATCTTTTCAAAACTCTCCGCAAGGGAGGATGAGGGCGTTATAGGATACCAGGACAGAAGCTGGCATCCGGCGGACAGAGCCCCCAGAGCGACAGCTGTATTGCCATCAATGAGAATACGCTCTCCATCGTCATCCTTTATTATTGGTTTTTTAGAAGCGGAGGAGTTTTTCTGACTGAATAAGGGTTGAATGTTATTCATTGTTTGGTGTAAGTGGTTATTGGATTTTGAGGAGTCTTTAGAGTTCAAGAGAGAAATGGGGTTTTGTTTTCCCAGCTCACATCCTTTGTTTATGGCAAGCTTATTTAAATTGGCAATGTCATTGGATTTTCCGGCTCTTTGAAAAAAATCCGCAACTGTTTGAGAAATGCTGTCCTTTGAGATATTAAGCCATTCGCAGACAAGCCCGACATAAATCATATTTCTAAAAAGTTTTTTCAGTCGGAGAGGAAGCTTTGGAAGGGAGTTAACAGCTTCAGTTATGGGAAGAGAAAGATGTGTTCCCTTAAAGGACAAATCTTGAAGGTATTTTTCATTTTTTTTATCTGTTACCAGAATCCCGGAGGGTTTTAGGTTTTGGAGATCCTTGTTAAGCGTTTTTGGATTAAGATTAATCAGTATATCTCCCTCAGGATTATAGGATATATAACCGGAAGAATTAATTCTCAAAGTGTAAGTGCAGGGCAATCCGGCAATATTAGAGGGGAAAAAATTATAACTCCCCACCGGAAAACCCTCCCGAAAGAGAACCCGGGTAAGAATCTCATTAGCGGACAAACTTCCGGTTCCATTAAGAGTGGCAATATGGATGGTTAGATCAATCATTGTCTGTTTATAACATAAATGCTCTTTAGGGTGCCAGCTCATCAGGTGATAAATACAGGATCAAGGCTTTGGCCATAAATAATACATCATTCTATAAATTTCGCTCAAAGAGGCTTTCAAATAAAAAACCTGTTGGCTCCAGGCCGGTGATTCGGTAAATTCCTTTCAGCAAACGGAGGTTTCCCCTTCGGCTCACAACCACCACACCTTGGAGACTGGAAAATAAAAGCCTTTGAATGGTGGAGCTTTGCCATTGAGGCGCGCCGATCTGTGCAAGAGTCTCCAATTTCCACAGGGCTTGTTGATGTGTCTCACTGTGGAGAGTGCCAATACTTCCACGATGTCCACTGGTTAATGCCAAAAGGAGATCTTTAGCTTCTCCCCCTCGCACTTCCCCCATGACAATGCGATCCGGTCGTAACCGAAGGCTTTGTCGGACTAACTCATTTTGGTCGATGAGGGCCAAAGAGCTTTCAGGGGCCGTTTGAGTGAGAAGCTTTAAGCTCACAGGATTGGGCAAAACGATTTCGCTGGCATCCTCAATTGTAATAATCCGTTCTTTTTGAGACAATTCCTGTAAACAGGCATTGAGAACAGAGGTTTTTCCGGAACTTGTCGGTCCCACAATAAGGAAGTTTAATTTTTCCTTTATAAAATCCTTAAGAATATCTATGGCTTCCGGGGGCGCCCAGCTTTTGCTCAGAAGTTTCTCAAGAGTCCATATATTTTTAGGATGTCGCCGTAAAATAACATGAAAGTCCTTTTCCACGAGGGGAGGGCGGGTGATATGTATTCTAAAATCTTTCCATTTTCCTTCAGCAAAGGGTTTTTTCAGATTCACCGTTAAAGAAGCTTCTGTGGAAAGTTTTTCCACAATATTGTTAAAGGTGAGATAGGAAAGAAAAGAATCCTCAAGCAGATGGATAGTTCCCTCCTCCTCGTAAGCGATATGTTTTTGGTTGTTGATAATAATTTCATTAATATAGGGTCTGTGGATGAGAGCTTCCAAGGGGCCATAACCAAAAAGCTCTTCCTCAATTCGGTTTTTATTTTCCGGAGAACTTTGTTGCACAACTATTTTCTTTAAATTGTCTCTTTGCTCTTTTCCCGAAGAGGATTCTTCCATAATGCGCCCTTGTAGGAGTTGTAAGATATTATTAAATTCTCTTTGAAGAAGTGTCACTTTTCAGCGGCCTTTATATTGGTTTTTTTGCTGTTCTTTATAAAGAGAGGCGCGAAGCAGTATAATTTGAGACATTTTATAATTTTGCTGATTCATTTGTGCGCTGAAGGGCAGAAGAGATAGCCCCCCATTAAGGGAATTTCCTTTACTTTGTTTTTTAAGATGAAGGAGTTTTAAAATTTGCCCTTCTTTCACATCAAAAATTCCGGAAAAGGTCTGTGTTTTTAAAGAAGGGGGATGGCTTCCAAAGGGAGAGGAGATTTCACCTCTGATTTGCAGACGCAGGGTCTTTTTTTTATTCCATTTGGGAGTCATTTTTAAGAGGAGGCCATGAGACTTCCATCGGGTGTTTTGCCGGCGGGTTTCCAGATTGTATTGAGTGAAAGGGATTTGTCCGCCGGAATGGATTGTGGTTTCTCTTTCATTTTGTGCTGTTATAGAGGAGTGATGAAGCAGGCGCCCTTTTCCCCGGCTAAGCAGAAGATTCAGCAGATCCAAAAGGGAAGAGGGAGATTGATTTCCAAAAGCCAGGGAAGTGTTTTTTGTTATTTCCAAAAAGGCTATTTCTATTTGGATAGAGGTGGCGGGAGTGAACCAAACAGGATCTGTTTTTAGAATGAAGCCAAAGGGCTTTAATGTTTTTTGATAAAATTTTTCTATTTCCTTGGATCCTTGAGGGATAAAAACCAAAGGCAGATTTTGCCACTGAATATAAGGAGGAGTTTTCTTTCGGGAATGAAAGAGCTGTCTGAAAAAACTTTCCGCTGATTCCTTTAACCCTTCTCCCAAAGAAGCGTGAAACAAATAGGGAATATTATTTTGTCTGGCTTTTTCTGAGAGTTTAACCCAGTCGTAGAGGCGATTCAGTTGTCCTGTAATTTTTATTTGACTTTGATCCAGGGACCACTCCAGACCCCATAAAGTTTTTAATAGTTGATCTATTAGAAGGATATGTTGCTTTAGTTCTTTTTTAACTATCAAAACCGGATGGATTTTATTATTTAATCTTATAAAAGTTTGTCCTTCTTTTTTCCCACTAATAATGAGAAATCCATTTTTAGAATGAAGGAATAAAAGATGTTTTTGACCCACATACACTCGGTAACTGTTTGGGAGAGGGAGGCGGGTGGTTTCCCCGGGAGAGAGAATCAGTATTCGATCATTTTTTCCGGAAAAGGAAACTGAGGAAGGAACAGTGTAATTTTTATTTTGGAGAGGAATTGAGGCTTCAGAGGGAAGAGATGTTTTAGAGTGCTGTTCCTTTGGAATTTTTGAGAGAGTGTCTTCTATAGATTGAAGTGAAGTTTCCGGTATTAAAGTATCATCTATCATCTTCGGATGATTTAAATTCATTGTATCTTTTTCTAAAATATCAAACCTATTTTGGTTTTCCGGAACGGCTGATATTTTGAAGCAAATAATGAGAATTGTGAAACTCATTATTTTTCCGAAAAGAAGATAGAGGGTGTAAAATAGTTTTACCATTTTTTTTGAATGTATTATTAAGATTTTTCTGCAAAGAGTTCCAACCCTTAAAGAAGAGTTTTTATGAGAGTTTTAATTATTTAGGTAAAATATTTTTTCGTATTTCGGATTTTTTTATGCCGATTAGGGTTGAGTTTTGAAGTTTTCCGCTTACATAAAGTTAGCCTTCCATTAAGAGAGTGGGATGGAGGAAGTCATCCTTCCTTTATCTTGTCAAAAAATTTCCAAGACTTTTTGATTCTAAAGTTTCAGACCAGACCGATACAACAGTTAGCGCAAAATATCAATAACACTTTGAAAGGCTGTAAATTGAGATTCCACTTTTTCCATCGTTAAGGGTATTTTTATATATTCCCCTTTTCTCCAAAGTTTTGTTTGATCGGCCAGGTTTTCATTCATTAACCAGGAATCCTGTCCTCCGTGCAAGATGAAGTAGTTTTTATCCGGATCGGCCATATCACTAATGTGTCTTGCGCTGGCTCCATAGCTGATTTTTGCTTTTTCCTGACTTAAAGAGCGACCGCTTTTGTTTAATGTGTCATTTTCTCCAACGCCTGGATAGGAGTCTAAGTTAAATTTTGAACCGATAACAGGTATCCGCCCTAAAATTGTTCTTTGTGTTTGTTCCGTAAAATCCCCCCAAGCAGGATATTTCAGAGAAGTCTTTTTTACCAAAGGCAAAGCTTCTTTAACAAGAGAGTAAATTTTTTCAGGACTTTGTATATCAAGCCATTTTAGTAAAAGGGATTTCCAGTTATCATTGGATTGATGGAGTTTCTTTAATATAGGATTTTTAATTTCATTGGTATAAGCAGACCATAGAGCGGACATAAGAGAGTAAAAAACAACAGCCGACGAACTGTGGGAAGCATAGTGGCCATTCCAGGATTCAAGTTTTTGTATGATTTGACTCTGATAAATGTCCGAGTTGGATTTAATTTTTTGAATAAGCAGATTCTTTAATTCAAAGGAGGTTTTCGAGAAAACATCCAGTTGAAGTTTTTTTAAATAATTCACATCTATTTTATTGCTTGCTTTTGCCAGCTCCGTAAGTCGCAGCACTCTGTGATTTCCGGGATAGCTAAAACTAAATGGAATAGTTGGATTCTTAAAAGGCTTGTTATTAGCTGAAGCTATAAAACCTTTTTTGGGATTGTATATATTCAGATTTTTTGTGGGAGGTAAGATACCAATGACTGGATTATCTTTGGATTTTATAAGATCAAGTGTATTTTTCGGATTTTTTAAAATGGGCTGTCCGTACGCAGGAATGAGTCCTATATTTCCTTTAGTATCCGCATAAAGCATGGCCATAGCCGGTATTTTATAACCTGTAAAAGATTTCTTAAAATCAGACCAGTTTTTGGATTTCATGAGATCTAAAAAAGCTTTCAGCTCATCAGTACCCTCTCTTCCTATCCAGTGAAGAGCTACTTTAACAGAAGGGTTTTGAGGTTTAAAAAAATGTAGATCCGTAATCACAGGTCCAAAAGATGTTTCTTTAATTTTCACTTCTGAAGAAAACCATCCTCTCCTTTTAATTTTTTCTGTTCTAATCTTAAATTCTTCTTCTTTTAAATCACTGACATCGTACAAATGACTGCTGATACCTCTTATATTGGTGCCTCCCCAGGAGATGTGTTGATTTCTTCCCACTCCGATAATGGGAATACCAGGGAGCATAAGACCTACAGCATGATAGCCGGGGGACTTGATACCCATAATCAACCAGAAGTTAGGAAGAAGAATTCCAACATGGGGGTCACTTGCAATCATAGCTGATCCGGATTTTGTTTTCTTCCCTGAGATGACCAATGTGTTGCTTCCTGACTGAGATAGAAGTTTTAAGATATCAGTCAAAGTTTTCTTTTCAGGATTGTTGTGACTTGGAATATCTGTTTTCAGTTTCTCCAGGTATTTTGAAAAAGCTTTTTCTCCATCTTTCGTACTGGCATGCTGCAAATGAGTTAAATAAATAATCCAACTTAAATCCGAAGAAGAGAGCTTTCCAATGGCTAAAAGCTCTTCTATAGAGTAGGGTTTTAAATCCTGTCCTATAAATCTATTGGTTACGGGCTTTTTGTTCAGGCGCTTTATGTACCAGTTTAAACCTTTTTTAAATTGATTGATCCATGCTTTACTTTGCGGGTGAAGTCTCTTAATAGAGCGCCTTCCCGCTCCCAGAAAATCAACCGTTCTAATAGCTGTATCTATTTTTTTTATGATAGGAACTGGTCCTAAAATTTCACTGATCCGCCC
>JAPOOY010000125.1 GCA_026713205.1 Bdellovibrionales bacterium | reverse complement strand
GCCAACTGCCGGGAAGAGATATGAACTGATTGGAACCAATGATTCATTATATCCAAAAGCTTTGAAAGCTTATCCACTTCGTTTTTATAAAGAGCGATTTGTTTCGGTTCAGCAGCGCAGAAAGTTTTATATAAGCTGTTTTGAAGAGTGTCTTCCTGATGCTGAATTGATACCTCCCGGGCAGGTTTTTTTTGTCGGGATAAATCATAAATTTTTAAAATGACTTCTTTAAAACCGATAAATAAATTAAAGTTCTCAGCCGAGGTCATCTTATCAATTGCGCTTTCTATTCCCGTTTTTACAACTTTGTGATTTAAGAGATTTTTTAATTCCGGCTGTGTTAAATATTCCGCATTCTCACCGCGAATCAGTTTGCTATATTCCGCAACTTTTCTTTTAAGACATAAAACCATCGTCTCCATAGAATCCAAAACACCGGAAGCCTTCCCATTATCTTTTGTGAAAAAATCTACAAATGTTTCTTTATACTTCACAGTCTTACACTGTTCAGGGGAGGGCAAATTTAAATCATAAATCTGGTTTTTGGAAAACCAGGGAGACTCTCCCACTTTTAAACCACAACTTGTAAAAAACAAAACGGCCAAAACAGAGAGGATGGATTGTTTTCGCAAAACCTGAAAGAAGAACTTCTTTAAAAACAAATTAAAACCCATAACCCACCTTCCAGAATAAATAGTCATTGGCGCGAAAATAATTTAAGAAAGATATTCTTTCTTTCTCAGCTCCCAATATAAACAATCCTCCACCGATAAAAAAGTTTTTGGAAAACCAAAAATTTCCGGAAAGAGACAATAACCCCCCTTTATCCGGAAAGGAATATAAATATTGAAGAGAAGTTTCCCATTTAACCTGACCTCCCTTTTTCCACTGGCTGTTTAAATCAAAACCAATTCCATCTGTCACTTTATACAAACTTTGTCTGGAAACTCTATGCCCCTGATTGGCCTGTGATGCGCCCGATAACCGAGAGTTGATAAAACTTAACTGAGCAAAACCTTCCAATTGATTTAAAATAGAATATTCATACTTTAAAAAAATGGATAGATAGGAAAAATCATCCTGCTTTCTCCAGAAAGTCCAACCTTCCGGCGCGGCTTTCTTGAAAAGATAATCATCCCCCACAGAAAAAAGAAAAGAGACCCCCTGATAATCCAGCCCCCACTCCAGAGAAAGCATCCGATGCTTCATAGGAAAAAACGCAAAGACTTGTTGAACATGTGTTTCCTTACCTTCCTTGCCGGACACCTTAACCACATCATGTTCATTACGGATAGAAAAAGGCTCATTAACCGGCCTATAACCCACACTTCCCCGCATCCAGTAATTGGGCTGTCCTCCGGACCATACTTTCAAACTGGCGGCGGTGCTTTCCTGAAAAAGAACATCAGAAAGAGAGGTTTTTCGTCTATAGTAATTAATATCAAACAGAGCCGGTCCCGTTCGCACCTGTCGCGGAACACCGGCAAACCAGCGGGAGGAGGAATTAAAATAGGTGCTGCCATTTGTTGTATCACTTTCCAGCTTCATCTTTACCCTTTGATTGGGTAAATACACTTCTCCCGCAAAGAATTGAAAACTCCATTTCTGACCTTTTAAATCAAAAAAAGTCCCAATTAAACCATTTTGAAAAGGAGTCAAAGGGTTCCATTTACTGAGAGGATTCCACATACCAAAACCCCAATAATCATCCGCTTCGCTCCAGGAATAAACTCTTCTTCCCAAAGTCACTTCAAGGGATTGAATTTTAAAAAGCTCATTTGGCGCAAACTCATAAGTATAAGAGGCAAAAGCAGATGGTAAAGACAAATAAAACTGCCAATCCGTACCCTTTTTCATTAAGGGCATAAAAGAGCCTTTGCGAAAAACAAAGGGCCAACCCCAATCCGGAAAAATCTCAGCGACTCCATTGATTTGAAAAGTCAGGGAGCGAAAACGGGATTCTCCCTCCCAGTCCATGTAAAGGGACAAATAATTCATTTTTTGATTAAATCTCTGTAATTTAGGAAAAAAGTGTTCGCCCTTTAAATACACCTGGGAAGAAGTCTGAGACAAAACAGGAGCGGCGAAAAAGCTCATGCTTACAAACAAACTTTTAATAAAAAGTTTAAAAACAGTATCAAATGAATTCATCTTCTCACCTGTTTTAAAATTAATTTCCCGAGAAGTAAACATCATAAAAATCAACCGCTAAAGAAAATATACGGGTTCGGGATAATCCCAAACCTTTCCACTTTTTCGGATAAAGGGTCCAATTGACGAATTCCAGGGATTGAAAAGGTTCCCGGGGATCTTTTCGCAAAACGGGAATGGTTTGATGATACGCGCTGTAAATCAGAAAAGCCAGAGCCGTCTTTTCATCATGAATAAAAGGAACAGCGCTTTGCACTTTTGGAGCCAAAGCCCTCATTAAAGGGAAAATCTCCTCTGTTTCCAGGGAAAGGGATCTGTTCTCATCCAGAAAATAAAAATTTGTTTCTATCATTTGTGCAAAAAGGAAAAACACCACCAAGTCTTCAGAGCCTGTGATTTTCTCAGGCAGAAGGTTTTGTGTGATTTCATCAAACTGCTCTGAATAACCGGAAAGATAACTTTGCAGATAAGGAGTATGGCTTAATATTTCATTTTCTTCTTCCTCTTGTGAAAGCAAAACCCGGCTTACACAGGAGACCTCCAGGTTTGGCGCGCACTCTTTAATGACATACGGATAAGCAGTTTTACCACTCACCGCCGCAGAGGGAAGATGAAAGGCCAAATCCATTAATTCCCCATAATCCAGCAAACCATTGTAATTGGCTGTATTTAAAAAATGATCCGCATAATCCAGTAAGGAAATAAACTTACTTTTAAGTCCGGGCTGGAATCCATTTCCATAAAGAAGCGTAAAAACAGGGGAAAGCTCTCCTACGGCCTTCTCCCACAGCTCGGGGGAAAGATGAAAGGCGCTGTTTCTGAAGTTAACATCATCAGGAGTCTTCCGTTGCGAGGGATAAGAGGAAAAAAACAATTTGATAAATAAATCATTCTCCATAAATTGACGGGACAGCCTTTGCACAGAATTTTGAGAGTTATGTCTGCTAAAAATAACTCTCCCCTTCAAATCCTGTCCAAAAAAACCGTTCATCCATCCGGCGAGAGCGAACTCCTGCCCTTTATAAGACGGAAGCGATCCCCTATGAAAAGACAGTAAGTTGTAAGACCAATAAGATAACCAGTCTTTCAGATAATGTATCTGGTCTGAAGAAATCTCAAATTTTTTCCTGGTGGAAGGACGCCATTTCTGCCGATTTTCATTAAAATAAAAATTACCATCGGGAAACTGATATTTAACCACTTCAGCCTTGGAGGAATCTTCCCAATGCACGGAGCAATTCACCTTGCGGGGAGGCAGAGAAAAACAAGCCAAAGCCCGTGACATTAAAATCCAGGGAGTTCCCCCGTCCCTTGCTAAAGATTTCAGAAGGGAGCCTAAAGAGGAAGATACAAAATCACTGTGATTTAAAAAATCGCCGATCATGACTTGAAACATTCGATCCAAACCACGGAGAGGAAAACCCTTG
>JAPOOY010000185.1 GCA_026713205.1 Bdellovibrionales bacterium | reverse complement strand
TGGGGCTGGGATCCAAAGGAATCCTGGGCTTTAATCAGTTTGTTGGGTTATTTAGCCCTCCTTCACGGTCGGTTTGTCGGATGGATTCAGCCTTTAAGTTTTGTAATAGGTTCTGTTTTAATGTTTTTTTTAATCTTGATGGCCTGGTACGGTGTTAATTTTATTCTGGGGGCGGGCCTTCATTCCTATGGTTTTGGCACGGGAGGCGTGGAGTATGTGGCCGGCTTTTTTTGCCTTCATATTTTGCTTTGTGCCGCAGTGCTTGTCCAAAATAAAAAGGCTCTTCGCGGGTTATTTTAATAAAAAGCGTGTTTTTTTCTCTTAAAAATTCGCAACTCAAAATTTATGAATCATCAAGGATATAGAAATTGACAATATTCTAAATCCTAAGTAAGTAAGAGTGAGACGAATTAAAGGAGGTCAAAATGTTAAAATTATTTTTAGGAATTTTACTCGCTTCAGGTTTTTTTGGAGTGACAGCTTACAGTGCGGAGAACAGCGCGGAGATAGGCGAGATTTTAAGCAAAAACACTAAAATTATCATGAATTATTATCCGTTTAAAGGAGAACCCAGTCTTTTTGGTGAGTCCATGTTTTCAGAACAACAGGTGAAATGCCGTGAGGTTGCATTTGATATAAATCTTATTAAAGAGCAAATTCCCGGTTGGCGGAATCTAGTGGATTTGACGGGTTTCAATGAGGATATGACAACAGAATCTGTTTTCACCCCAGTTTCAGGCGCCTGGATGCAATTTGGTCTGACTGTTGGTAATACTTTGGCAAAAGAAGGTAACTACACTTTGGTGATTGATCGGCTTAATGTGATAGCGCAAGGGAAGCATGAGGAGAAGGTATTTAATTATTCAAAAACTCTTTCTGCCGGTTATTGTGGAGCTCCCTTTTTATATATTGTGACTGCGGGAAATGTTGTGGAATATCAACCTTTTTCTGAGAATTCTCTGGAAAATCTCACTCTCTATTTGGATAATATTCCTGTTGAGGAAAAAGTTGAAAAAAATCAATCTGTGAAAATAATGCCTGCCTATAGTAAAATGGAAGTCACTTTTATGGGATGGTTTGTCTCAGAGGATGGAACAAAAGTAGAGCCATTTTTAAAAAAGAAGTATATAAGCACAAGAGGCTCACGCTTTGTTCAACAGCCGGATTCCAGTTGGGTTCGTGTACCAAGTCCTTAGGGTTAAAAAGCCTATGGGATTCTAATTTATTAGAGTTCCGGTTTTATGTTTTTTCTGATATTTCTATGGAAAGTTATTGATATACCGATCGTGTTTGAAATTTCAAACACGATTGGTATATCTTGGGAGATGATTTACTGAGTATTCTTATAACAAGGATTAAGAAATCTTAGTTAATTGTGAAGAATGGTAAGGAATCGTGCAGCTTATTACGGACATTGGAATGATATAAACTCTATAGGGAGCTTCATATATTCAAAAAATGGGATTATATATTCCTTTTTTGTGGAATTTGTGTATACATTCTTAATGTATGCAACAGCGATTCATCATAGAATACGGAAAAAGCCTTCATTTGAATAAATGGATAGCGCTTTTTTATATCAGTTGTTTTATTTTTGGTTGTAGCGACACTCATATCTTATCACCCAGATTCAAGAAGGATCCTCCCCCTGATATTTCTCAAAGTACAATTAAAAAACCTCCAAACCGCCCTCCCTCTCCGGATATAAGACCGGTTTCTATTTTGATTCCGGGTGATGTGGACTCCAAATATCCTATGAGGCCAGGAGTTGGATTTATAGAGCCGTCTGAGGAGGGGACATTTGCCGAAGAGGGTGAGATTTCTGTTGGAAGAGGATTAAGAGGCGCAGATTTAGCTTCTTTATCAGGTGGAAATGTCACTTTTGCGGTTCCATCAAATGGACGAGGTTTGGGCCATAAAGGATCATCATTTTTATTAGGAGGAGAGGTGGCTTTTGCAATTCCATCGTCGGATCGTGGATTTCCCGGAGAGGGTTTTATTTCCATTGGGAGAAGTGTAAGAGATACAGATACACCCTCTGTTTTGCAAGGTGAGGAGATGAAGGTTGCGGTTTTATCAGAGGGTCGCGGTTTTTCCGGTGAAAGCTTGATTTCCGTTGGGAGAGGATTAGGGAATAAAACTTCGTCCTTTTTTTCAGATGATAAGAAGGTTTTTTTATCGGGAGAGTCAGTGCCTTTTGCAGTTTCATCAGAACAGGGTGAGCTTCTCGGAGCGGATTTTATTTCCATTGGGAGAAGTGTAAGAGATGCAGGTACATCCTCTGTTTTGCAAGATGAGGAGATAAAGGTTGCGGTTTTATCAGAGGGTCGCGGTTTTTTCGGAGAAGGTTTGGATTCCGCTGGGAGAGGATTAGGGAATAAAGGCTCGTCCTCTTTTTCAGATGATAAGAAGGTTTCTTTATCGGGAGAGTCGGTGTCTTTTGCGGTTTCACCGGAACAGGGTGAGTTTTCTAAAGAGGATTTTGTTTCAGTAGGGAGAGGATTAGGATATAAGGGGTTTCCATCTTTATCAGGTGAAGTAGTACAAGTTGCAATTTTATCAGAGCGACAAGAATTTTCCGAAGAGGGTTTTATTTCCGTTGGGAGAAGTGTAGGAGATGCAGATACATCCTCTGTTTTACAAGGTAAGGAGATGAAGGTTGCGGTTTTATCGGAGGAAGGCGGTTTTTCCGGAGAAGGCTTGGTTTCCGTTGGGAGAGGGTTAGGGGATCAAGGTTCGCCCTCTTTTTCAGATGATAAGAAGGCCTCTTTATCGGGAGAGTTAGTGTCTTTTGCGGTTTCATCAGAAGAGGGTGAGTTTCCTAAAGAGGATTTTGTTTCAGTAGGGAGAGGATTAGGATATAAGGGATTTCCATCTTTATCAGGTGAAGTAGCACAAGTTGCAATTTTATCAGAGCAACAAGAGTTTTCAGGAGAGGATTTTATTTCAGTCGGGAGAAGTGTAAGAGATGAGGAGGGAGGGGCTTTTCCTTTTGGACAATCAACTCCAAGGGAATCAGCATTTGCGGATGAGAATATGGCTTTTTCAGTCTCGGTTGAAGAGGGGGAGCAATTTATTACTGGAGAAACAGGAACTTTCACTAACGGACAGTGGGCAAATGAGGAACAGGTGTCTTTTGAGGGTTCCGCTGTCACTTTTTCCATACAATTTGCAGAAACCTCATTTCCCGAAGGAAAAGTGGTTTCTTTCATTAATTATGAATCCGTTTTGAAGACAGTTTTTTTTGATGTGGATTCTTCAGAGTTGTCTCAAACAACTCAAAAAGCTTTGGATCAAAATATCCGATGGATGCGAAATTATCCGAATGTTCGCGTGGTGTTGGAAGGACATTGTGATCCTCAAGGCTCTGAAGCTTACAATATAAAGCTAGGCCAATCACGAGCGGAAGAAGTGAAACAGTATTTAGTTGAACAGGGTATTTCTGAGGAACGGCTTGGGCTTGTCAGTTATGGAGAGTCCAATCTTTTATCCTATGAAGATGATGCCAAAAACAGAAGGGTCAGCTTTTTGATTGATTCAGAAGCACAACAAGAAAAAGAATAATTTATTGCTTAATGTAACAGGGAAAAATTCCTATTATGATACTTGGCGATTCATTCCGGGGAGAATCAATCCCTTCTTCGGTCATCTCTATCCCGCCGTCTGTCTCTATCATCCTCAGCATCATCAAAAACATTATATCCACAAAGGGTTTGAGCTTGAGCTTCAAAGAATCTAGTCCATCCACCCACTTCTGAGGTGATTAATAATCTGGCCGCTCCTCCAAGAAGGATATCTCTCATAGAATCTGAATGAAACTCCTTATCCGCCTCATCTTCTAATCGGATTTCTATATCATCAAATATATCCACGATAACATAAATTTGGTCTATAGCATCCGCTTTTAAATATTCAAGAGAGTCTCGGTATTCATCTATTTGATCCATAGCTCTGTCATTATTTCTATGTCTTCTTTCTAATTCATCCAGTTTTTTCTCTTCTTCGCAGATTCTTCCTATGCTGCTATCCATAGCCTTGGAGATACAATTTTCTATTTGCTTAACAACATCACCAAAAAGGTTAAAAATACGGAAGGTGTTCGGTCCTCCCTCATATTCAGCACAGTTTTTCAAATCTGACAGGGCGTCATTTATATCACCTTTGTTGATTTGATTTAGCCTCAAATCATCATCTCTTCCCCCTCTGTCTCTTGGTCTGTCACCATCCAGACTGAGTTTGCCACAGGAAGGGATAAATAAAAGGCTCGTTATTAAAAGGAGCAGTGTTAATGATTTCATTTTATGTTTTATTAAACTCCTAATTTTCTCATCGGAAATCAAAAAAGAGTATTTGAGTTTTTTTAATCGTTTCATTGATAAAAGATGATAAACAGGTCATAGGTCCCGCCTATAGAGGTTTGGTTATGGAAGTTTTGTTTGAAATTTAGGACTTTCAGTCTGGTTTATAGAGTTCCGTTTTAACCACTCTATTACTGGAGTTTTAGTTTATACCAAGGTGAATTTTTGCTCCCTTTATAAGGAAGACAGTAAAATGGATGAAAAACTCAAATTTATAGATCAACTGCCGGAAGAAAAAAAATGTGTTTAAACCTTTGTGCAACTTGAAATATCATTGACACTTTATACCGGATATCGCTGACAGTTTCTCCAAAGGATTGTTCAAAGAAGTAATAGCAATTGTCCTCATCAAAACAACCCATGCCATAATCCATAAAAGTCAAACGGGAGGAGTATAATAGACAGGAGAATATAAAACCCTTGAAAAAAGAGATTTTATATGAAGTAATGAATTGGTTTTATTTCACTTTGGAGATGTATGCCAGCGGCAATTGTTGTGGGCGCTCAATGGGGCGATGAGGGGAAGGGAAAAGTGGTTGATGTCTTTTCCTCTGAGGCGGATTATGTGGTCCGTTATCAGGGAGGCGCAAATGCCGGACACACCTTAAAAGTGGAGGGCAGGGAGACTATTTTACATCTTGTTCCCTCCGGAATTTTACATCCGAAGGTTTCCTGTCTTATTTCCTCCGGTGTGGCTATGGATGTGTCCGCCCTCTGTGATGAAATTCAGGCTCTGAAAAAATCAGGTTTTTTAAAATACCCCCATCAACTGCTTTTATCGGATTCAGCCACTCTTCTTTTTGATTATCATAAGCAGTTGGATCAGGCTCGGGAGCAAAAGGCGGGTCATGAAAAGATAGGAACCACAGGAAAGGGAATCGGTCCGGCTTATGAAAGCCGTGCGGAAAGAACGGCTCTCATATTCGCGGATCTTTTTGAAAGTCCTGAAGTTTTAAAAAATAAACTTGTCAGAAGCTCTCAGGAAAAATTCTTTTTACTGGAGAATTTTTATAAACAATCTCCCGCTCCCATTGAGGAGCTACTGGATAAACTTTTACAATTAAGGGAAATATTACGCCCTTACAGATGTCAAAATACCTCTCTTGTTATTGATCAGGCCCTCAAAGAGGGTAAAAAGGTTTTATTTGAAGGGGCGCAGGGGAGTCTTTTGGATCTTGTTCATGGGACTTATCCCTATGTGACCAGCTCTTCCACTCTTGCGGGAGGAGCTTTGACGGGAGCGGGGCTTGGGCCACAAAATTTTAACAAAATTTTAGCTATCGCTAAAGCTTATACAACACGGGTGGGTTTTGGTTCTTTTCCTACGGAATGCGGTGAAACCAAAGAGGGGCAGTATTTGCAAAAACAGGGCAGGGAGTTTGGAGCAACCACCGGTAGAAAACGGCGTTGTGGCTGGTTGGACCTTCCGGCATTGAGATATGCTATCCGGTTAAATGGCTTTACCGGCCTGGCCCTTATGAAATTGGATGTGTTAAGTGGTTTGGATGAGATTAAGGTTTGTGTTTCTTATAAGGTGGGGGATAAGAGTGTCAAAGAATTTCCGAGTTTATATTCGGATTTAGCCCGCGCCTGTCCTGAGTATAAAGTTTTTAAAGGATGGACTGAGGATTTAAGCTCTCTTAAAAAGAAAGAGGAGTTGCCGTCACAGGCCCTTGAGTATGTGAATTTTATCAGTCAGGAATTGAACATTCCCGTGGATGTGATTTCCGTAGGGCCATCCCGAAAAGAAACAATATGGATCAATCCTATATTCTCATGAATGGTTATTTTTATTTCCACAAAAAATTTAAAAATTCAAGCTAGAGGGGTTTGATTCATATAAAACCCTCCCCTTGTGTCAGTAAGGGTGAAAAATCAGATGACTGGGGGTTGGAGAGGAACTGTCCTAGGAGTATTCATTAAGTATACTTAAGGTGTATCCACATTCCTTTACCTCTTCAAAGTCTTCATCTTCTGTTGCGTCTTCCAATCTTGAAAGAGCTACGTCTTTAGGAGTTTTTCCAATTTTATCTTCCATATATAAAGTCTTTTCTGCACCCCTGTCTAAAAGTTTTTCAATAAGATCAGGTCTGCAAAATGAACTGGCCCAATGTGAAAGCGTCTCCCATCTATGGTTTCTTATGGTTACATCTAAAGAAGGATGATCAAAGAGTGGAGAGATGCCAGGGTGTCTAATATGATTAAATGCAGGAGAATTACCACCATTATTTTTTTTATTCACATCATCCGTTTTATCCATCACTAATTTTACTTTATCTGGATCAATCCAATGTAAGGGAAGAGATTCTCCATTATTTGGTTTATTTGCATCTACGCTGATATCATAGAGAAGGGCTTTTGTCAGCTCGTAAAACTTTTCATTGCTCCACCATTTCGGTTTAGTTTCAGGATCAAATCTACCAGTACTAGAAAACATACTAACCATAGGATGTAAAATAGTATTTCCATACTTATCTGTCTCATGTAATATCGGGGAATCGTTTTTTATAAGGCCTTCAATAAAATCTAAACCTTTTTCAAAGATGACATCTCTCCATGCGGTGTTTTTTATATCCGCGGTAGTGAGTTCCTCTCCTAAAACTTTGTTTTCAATCAGCAGGTTAAAGCTTAAAAACACAAATAAAAAACACTGTATTATTTTACCTATTATAACCCCCTCATTCTCTTTAGAGCATAGTTCTATTACAACTTTAACTTATTGTATGTCAAATTTAAAATAGAGCTATGCTCCCAATGGGACAGAATCTGATAAAAAGCGGTAAAATTTACACTGTAAGTTTTACCTCCTTCAAAAAGCGGTTTTACTTGTCCCCTTTTAGGGGAGTTAGCATAAAACTTCTTTTTGAGGGGATAAAATAGCAATGCCAGGAGCCGCAGGGGAATAAGTTGTTGATTTTCCTGTTAAAATTAGATAGGTACATTCTTAATGAAAGACCTCTTAACTGTTCAGTTGAATGATCTTCCACAGCAGGGAATTGATTTTCACTTTACCAGGGAATCAGGTGAATTGAATGGGGTTCTTAAAAATCTTATTGGAAGTAATCCCTATGATGTTCAAGTTCACATTTGCCCCGAC
>JAPOOY010000175.1 GCA_026713205.1 Bdellovibrionales bacterium | reverse complement strand
GGAGTGGCGGGCCGGGCAATCCCGCTCCTAAAAAACCTGATCCCAAAGGCGGGCCTTGAGGAGGAGGACCTCCACCCGAAGGGGGAGAGGGAGGGGGTGTACAATGATCCCCCACGCAAGTATCCACAGCGTCGCTTAAACCTTCACTGGTCTTTTTGAGTTTGCCACTATTTGCCATTAAGTTAATCCCCATACCCACTCCGGCAACCCCCAAAGCAATTAAGGGCCAATTACAAGAGGGACTTCCACAAGTAGACATTCCCTTGGCTATTAACCCTGTTCCAACCGCTGTGCTAAGCATACCCAGTGTTTTTGTTTTTTTATCCTGTTTATCCACGCTCCCTTTTGCATCTTTCACCTGTCTTTTTTGAATCTCCAACGCAATTCCCTGACACCGTTGACTTTGATTACTTATTTGAGTGCTCAGATCACTGATACGCTGGTTTATCCCTAAACAACGGGCGCCGTGACTATTAGTGCTGTCACAACTTTTATTATACTCTTCCCGTTCTGCCGCCCTCTCATCCTCAAGACCTTTGAGCTTGGACTGACATTGTTCAGAACCACCGGAAGAAGGAGTTTCCGAAAAGGATAAAACCGGATAAAGTATAAAAGAGACAAAGAAAAAATAATTAAAAAATCTCATGCTTTTCCTCAATTATGACATTGAAAAAATAATTCCCCTAATTTTTCCTTTTGGGGTTAAAACTAATTGTCTCTATTTGAAACAGTCTTTACTTAAAAAATTTTAATCCTCTTAAAAGAATCTTCGGAAACTATAAAGATTTGGTTTAACAATTTATAATAAGAGAAATTTGCCGGTCTCAGTTTTTAATTTGTCAGATATAAAAGAAATGGGTTTTATACCTATCCGGTTTAAGTTTTCAGATTATCTGTTGAAATATGCAACAGTTTTGAATTTTTAGATTTTTCAGGTGTGAAAGAATATGTGACTCCCGTCCAATGAAAATTTCAAGATTTATACTGGTCCGGTTTGAAATTTGCGGTTTTCCAATAACATAAAGTTAGCCCTTCCTTAAGAGAATAGAGGGGTCAAAAGTGAGTTCGGCTTTGACACAGTAGCGACCGAAGGTTGCTCTGTGGCAAAACGCATGTTTGAACTTTTGACCCCTCTATTCTCTTAAGGAAGGGTGTAATCTTTCTTTTCTTCTGAAAAACCGCAAATTTCAAACACGATTGGTATAAATCGGAAGATTCTCTACTTTTTACAAAAACAACCGGATTCTATTTCCTACGCAAACTTCCCAATCGGATCGGAAGAGCCGGATTGGGAAGACAGCCTGGGATCAAAAAAATCCCTTAATCTTTCCCCTATGATATTCACGCATAAAACCAAAACTAAAAGACAAAGGCCGGGAAAACAAATGAGCCACCAGGCATTTTGTATATAGGCTCTTCCATCAGAGATCATCACCCCCCATTCGGGAAGAGGCGGCTCGGCCCCCAAACCCAAAAAACTCAAGGCCGCAACAGTTAATATGCCTTCACTGAAATTTAAAACGGATTGAACGGAAATTTCTCCCAGACAATTAGGGAGAATATGAAAAACCACCAGGCGGGGAGTGCCGGCTCCAAAACTTCGGCTGGATTCCACATAGGGAAGTCCCATTTCTCTAAGAGCCAGACTTCTCACCAAACGAATCATCAATGGCAGACACATAAGACTTGCCGCTAAACAGGCATTAAAAAGTCCCGGCCCTAAAATAGCCACAACCACAATGGCAATTAAAATTCCCGGAAAAGACATAAAGATATCCACCATTCCCATAATCCAGGGAGCTGCCCTCTTTGATACAGCCGCCACCATTCCAAAAATTAAACCAAAAACCAGGGACATTATCATCACAACCCCGCCCACCAGTAGAGAAATTTTTCCGCCATACAAAAGCCGTATCATCAAGTCTCTTCCCAAATCATCCGTCCCCAAAGGAAACTGTAAAGACCCTCCATCCATCCAAAATGGCGGGAGGGTTAAAAAATCTTCATAAATGGCATAAGGAGAGTGACTGAAAATCCAGGAGGAAAAAACAGAAGCTAAAGAAATGAAAATAATCCCGACAAAACAAAATGAAACAAGAAGATTGTTTTTCATAAAGTTAAATCTTTTCTGAAAAACACTCTTTTTATAAAAATAACTTTTAAACATTTTTCTCATTTTTTAAAAGTAAATCCCTCACAGAGGGATCAACTGTTATGTAAATGACATCCACTAAAATATTTATTCCCATTATAATAAAAGCCATTAAAAGGACGCCTCCTGTAATAACCGGATAGTCCCTGGATAAAACCCCTTTCACAAACCAATGACCGATCCCCGGCCAGGAAAACACAGTTTCCGTAAGTACAGCTCCCGTCAGTAAAGCTCCTGTTAAAAATCCCACAACAGTCACAATGGGTAGAAGAGTATTAAAAAAAGCATGAAGAAAAAAAACTTTTCCCGGACCCAGCCCTTTTCCCCAGGCTGTTCGCACATAATCCTTTTTTAAAACTTCCAGAAAACTGGAGCGAGTCATGCGAACAATGAAAGCCAGGGGAATGGCTCCTAAAGTGAAGGTGGGAAGAAGCAAATGACTCAAAGCTGATCCAAAAGCCTTCAAGCTGTTTTCAGAAAACCACACATCAATCAGGTAAAATCCTGTAACCTGATTAATGTCATACAAAGCTCCAATTCTTCCCGCAACGGGCGTCCATCCCAGGGTTACGGAAAAAACCAAAATCAACATCAAGCCCCACCAAAAAACCGACATGGAGAAACCTAAAAAAGAACCTCCCATTATTGTGTAATCCAAGACTGTATTTCTCTTCAAAGCGGATGCTATTCCCAGGGGAATCCCTAAAAGCAAAGCCCCGGTTAACGCAAAAAAAGACAACTCCACTGTAGCGGGAAAATAAGTCAAAAACTCCTTAAGAACAGGCTGTCCCGTAATAAGGGAAGTGCCTAAATCTCCCTGAAAAAGCGACTTGAGAAATAAAAAATATTGTGTCCAAAGAGGTTTATCCAAACCCAAGGCGGCTCTCATTTCCTGAACTAATTCCGGAGAACCGCCTCTTTCCCCCAGAAGCTGTTGAACAGGATCCCCGGGAATGAGCCGCAAAATAAAAAAAGAAACAAGAGTCACTCCGATAAGAGCTGGCACAGTCTGAATGAGTCGTTTAAATAAAAAAGAACCCATAGTGAAAAGAGCTTTAGCCTAAGAAAAAGCCAAAGATAAAAGCGCCAAATAAAGCTCCGGCTCCGGAAAAAAGAATTAATGCCTTAGCCCCTAAAGTTCTAAAGCCTCTTCCCTCTCCTTTTTCCAGCATAAAAAGAAGGGGCTTTATATAATAATAAATCCCAATGGCGGAACCCACCAAAGCCCAAAAAAGAAGCCACCAGTTCTGACTTAAAATCAAAGGTTGAAAAATCGCAACTTTGGAAAAAAATCCAAAAATCGGAGGCACTCCCGCCAGACCCAATAAAAACAAAGACAGTCCTCCGGCAAGCCAGAACTGATTTTTGAATAAGCCTTTTAAATCTCCTAAATCCGTCTGAGAGTTTTTTGTTTCCAAAAGTTGAATGGCGCCAAAAAGGCCTCCTGTCATAAAAATATAAGCCAAAAGATAATAAAAAATGGGGCGGAAATCCTGGTCTGTCAGAGTTAAAATCCCCGTTAGAGCCATCATTAAATAACCGGAATGAGTTAAACTGGAAAAAGCCGCAAGACGCTTGAGTTTCACCTGTTTTAAAGCCATTACACTTCCAAATAAAACCGTTAAAACACTTACCCCCCCTAAACCATAAACAAACCACTCTCCGTGATGACTGAAAGTAAAAAGCGGTAATTGAAAGAGTTTCCCCACAAAGAGCACCACGGCTGTTTTAAAACCTGTGGCCATAAAAGAGGTAAGAGGGGTAAGCGCTCCCTGATAAACATCCGCCAGCCAAAATTGAAATGGAAACACCGCCATTTTAAAAAGAAGCCCTGCAAGTAAAAAAACCAGGCCTATAAAGAAAAATCGGTTAAATTGAGCTTGTTCCATCTCCCGAAGACTTAAAAAGTCCACTCCCCCCACTACACCAAAGATAAAAGACAAGCCATAAAGAAAAACCACTCCGGCCAAAGAACTTAAAACAAAATATTTAATGGCAGCCTCCAGACAAAGAGATTCTTTGCGGCCCAAAGCCATCACCATATAAGCCATTAAAGAAGCCGCCTCTAAGCTGATAAAGGCCGTCATCAGATCCTGAGACAAACAAAAAACATAGAGGGCGGCCACACCATGGGAAAATAAAAACAGGATTTCCGTGAATTGTTTTTTATCAATCCATTGATTAAAAGAAAACAGAGGAAGGCTTTGCAGGGCGGCCAGCGCCACCAAGGCACAGGCTCCGGTGGAATACATATCAAATCGCAAAGATAACACCTCATTTCCCCGAAAACCCAATAACAAAAAGAGCAAAAGAGAAGTCAGTATTCCCAAAAAATGGACACTTAAAACAATTCGTGGATTGATCTCTTTATTGTTATTGATCACTTTTAAAATCAAAGGCAGAAAAGCAAAAAGACCGGGAGTTATAACAGGAAAAAGCCGGATGAAATTTTGTAAAATATCCATTAGAATTTCTCTCCTGAAGTGAAATCCAATCTTTTTGAATCCTTCTGAAATAAAACTTCAGACAGATCACTTTGAAGTTCAATATCTTCCTTTTTCTGTTCATCCGGCATATAAACCTTCAATTGATAGTTAGAGTAATTGGCGCTCAGTTGCTCCAAACTGGCACGAGAATATTTGAAAAACAAATTAGGGAAAACCCCCATTAAAAACACCAGTAAGACAATAGGGATTAAAATGGCTAATTCCCGCCTATTGAGGTCTCCGAGAGATTTTAAATTGGTTTTTTCCTCGCCTAAAAAAACTTTTTGAAAAACATTTAGCATATAAACAGCGGAAAGAACCACTCCGGCCACAGCAAACCAAACCCACTTACCACCTGATAAATAAGAGCCTAAAAGAGTTAAAAATTCTGAAACAAACCCGGCTGTTAAAGGCAAGGCAATGGAAGACAAGGTTATAATAAAAAATACAATAGCACACCAGGGCATGGACTTGGATAGACCTCCATAATTCCCCATTTCCCTTGTATGAGTTCTTTCATACAAAAGCCCCACTATTAAAAAAAGACCGGCAGAGGAAACCGCATGGGTGAGAGTTTGATAAAAACCTCCGAACATCCCATACACATTAAAAGCAAAAATTCCAATAGGAACAAAGGCGATATGGGCCACGGAGGAATAGGCTACAAGTTTTTTTAAATCTGTTTGGGCAAAAGCCACCAGGCTGGCATAAATTAAACCTAAAACCGCCAGAAATAAAAGCACAGGAGAATAATACAGGGAAGCCGCCGGAAAAAGAGGCAATACAAGCCGAAACCATCCGTAAGTTCCCATCTTTAATACGACAGCCGCCAAATAAACAGATCCGGCTGTGGGAGCTTCTCCGTGGGCCAAAGGGAGCCAGGTATGAAAGGGAAACAGAGGGGTTTTTACGGCAAAAGCCAAGGCGCAGCAGAAAAAAAGCAGAGTTTGAGTGTTTAAAAATCCACCAGGGACAAAAACCAAATCCAGTTTATAAAAATCCAACAAACTGGCGGACAAATACCCCAGGGACTGTTTGGAAATCAACATAAGCGTCACCAAGGCCGCCAGAAGAAAAAGAGAAGCAAAAAAAGTGTAAATTAAAAATTTAAAAGCCGCGTACACCCTGTCTTTTCCACCCCAAAGGTAAATAAGAAAAAACAAAGGAATGAGAGTCATATCAAAAAACAGAAAAAACAAAAGACTATCAAAACTTAAAAAAGTTCCCATAACAGTGCCGCAAAGAAGGAATAAAAAAAAGAAATAAAGAGGCTGATTCTGTTTCCAGGAACAAAGCACGGTTAAAGGAAGTAAAAAAGCGGTTAAAAGAACATACCAAAAAGATAACCCATCCACTCCAAGAAAATAATTCATTCCCAAAAATGGAATGAGAGGAATTTTCTGAACCATTTGAAGATGAGCCGTGGAGGGATCAAAAAAACAAAAAAGACCAAGGGAAAGAAAAAAACACAAGAGGCTGGCTCCCAGAGCTGTAGGCTTTAAATACTTCTTAGGCACAAAAAAGAATGAAGCTCCTAAAATAATGGGACTGAAAATAAGTGAACTAAGCATTTTTTACCTTATAAAAACCAAAGTTAATAAGAATCCCAAACCCAGAACAAAATAAAATGCATAGGATTGAATATTTCCGTTTTGCCAAACAGAAAAAATCCTTCGGATAGAAAAGGTTTGAAAAGCCAGAGCATGCACTCCGCCGCGAATAAGCCGATTGTCAATATTCTCATAAAGAGTCAGAGATAAATTTTTAAACGGAATGATAATAAAATCCTTTAGTAATTGATCCACATAGAAAGCCTTTTCCAGAATTTTCATCCAAGCCTGTGGACTAACGGATCGGGAAGACAGAAAATAACGGGCTGTAACACCAGCTACAACTAAAGAAGCCAAAACGGAGCCACTCATTAACAGCCCCTCTGCCAGAAGAGAGCCGGTAAAAGTTTTAACAGTGAAGCCTTTAAGCCAAAGCGAGAGGAAGTGGGGAGGATGAGTCGGTAAAATTTCAGAAAAAAGATGAGGAATCCCCAATCCGCCGGAAAACAGAGCAAG
>JAPOOY010000152.1 GCA_026713205.1 Bdellovibrionales bacterium | reverse complement strand
CCAGCCTTTGTAACTTAAGAAAATAGACAAAGGTGTTTTGCTGGTCCGGCTTACACCTACAAGAATAATATCCGCCAAATCCAGGTGTTCCGGAAACTGTCCATCATCATGTCTCAGAGAGTATTCCATAGCCTCAATGCGTTTAAAGTAATCATCATTAACACTTCTTAAAATCCCCGCCTCTTTAGGTTGATTATCCAAACTGGCATCAAGAACAGACAATAAATCCTGAAGCAGATCCACTCCACGAATTTTATATTTTTTACAAAGTTCCTGTATAATATGACGGTTTTCCGAAAGAACAACTGTATAAACTATAAAAGATTTAACATTTTTTCCTTCACTGGCCTTTTTTATAATACTTTCAATTTGCTCTCTGGCCCGGATGTTCCTATGTCTTCTAATGGTTACCTGGCGATGATCATATTGAACTAAAACAGCTTTTAAAACCGCAAGAGCGGTTTCTCCGGTTCCATCTGAAAGAAGATCAATATGAAGTTTTATTTTGTCTTTTTCCTCTGTCATTAAACACACTCCTCTGGTTTGAGTTTTAAGATTTCTCTAATCCCCTGTGGAAAAACTTTCCCCCGCACCACAAACACAACTTAATATATCATGAGCTTTTTCTTCCGGCCATTTTGCGGCAAACATCTCCGGATTTAAACCTCGTGGAAGAAAGACTCTAAGAGAAGGCCGCCCTAACTGTTTCCAGTTCCGATGACAGGCGATAACCCAATCTTCTTCCCCTTTCGGCAGACAAAGGATCTGTTGAGTGGGAAGTTTTCCCTTCACGGATAGAAGCACAGGACGATCCGATGTGCGATCGGAAAGAGGTGAACAGAGAAGGAATCTCATTCGCCAGTTTATTTTTTTAAACCAGAATTCTTTTGGATCAAAAGACAAGACCCAGAGCTTTGCACCCTTATCCAAGGCTTTATAAGAAGATAGACTCTTTAGCATCGCTCTTTATACTCCTCCGGATTGATTGTTAATCGCTTCTTTCCAAGGAATTAACTTCTTTTAAAACCTGATCCAAAATTCCATTGATAAAGGCGGGAGATTTTCCTCCACTGAAGGTTTTGGCTAATTCCAACGCTTCGTTAATAACCGCTTTTCCCGGAACATCTTTCTTACAAATCATTTCAAACACAGCAATTCTCATAATGTTCAAATCCACCAAAGACATACGCTTCATATCCCAATTTTTACTATAATCCTTGATTTTTTCATCAATGACTTCTTTATTATCTCTTAATCCCACTAGAATTTCAGAACAAAAATCCTTTTCTTTCTGAGAATAATTCCCTTTTTCAAAAAAATTCTCTAAAAACGGCTTAAGGGCTTTACTCTGTGAAAAAGATTGAAACTCTGTTTGATACAGAATTTTTAAAGCCAATTCCCGTGCTGTTCTTCTTCCACCCTTCATATAAAGGATTTAGGTCTCTTTACCGAAAAAGTAAAGCTTATAATAGCTGATTTACAACCCCGGAACTTTCTTATAGATAAAAACCCTCTTATACCGATCGTTTTTGAAATTTTCCGGTTTTTATTTAAGAGACATAAGCCCTTTATAACAGACTATAGGGGCTAAAAATTCAGACAAGCGTTTTGCCACAGAGCGGCTCACAGCCGCATCTGTGTCAAAGCCGAACTCATTTTTG
>JAPOOY010000160.1 GCA_026713205.1 Bdellovibrionales bacterium | reverse complement strand
TAAGCATTTTTTCTTATGAAAAACCGGAAATTTTCAAACCAGAGGAGTATATTATTGTCTCCTGAAGAGCAAGTCTGTATCTTAGAATTCTCTGTGAGGTTGTTATGAGTGAACCCATATATACCTTAATGCGATTTTTTCAGGAGAAGAACCCTGTATTTCCTTGCCTGGTGGCAGGTTTGTTTGTCTCAAAATCTAATGGAGAATTTGAGCTTCATTCCCAGGGATGTCGGCTGATTTGTGAAAGGGATATAAATCAAACCCATCAAATGTCTTTCCTGCAACAGGGAGATTGGATTTGCGCAAAGATTATAAAAATCAAAAAGAGATATCAATTGAAAAGCTGGAAAAAATTATGCAGTGGTTTTGAACCGGAGGAAAAAACACCTTCTCTTGTGAAGGATCAGGAAAACTGGAATCATTTCTTAATTTCCATAAAAGATTTTTTTATCTCTCAGGGCATGAGTTTGGTGGAAACTCCTTCATTGGTAGAGTCTCCCGGGACCGAACCCCATTTATCTCCTTTTGAAACAGAATGGGTTTTGCCGAATAAGAAAAAACAAATTCGTTTTTTACCCACAAGCCCTGAAATGAATCTGAAAAAACTGTTGTGTCAGGGGTGGACGGATATTTTTGAAATTAAAAAATGTTTTAGGAACGGAGAGTTAAGCCGCAGTCATCTTCCTGAATTTTATATGTTGGAATGGTATCGGGCTTTTTTTCCCTTAGAACAACTGATGGAAGAGATTGAAACTCTTTTAAAATATTTAAGCCGGGAGATTTTCTTTAAAGGTCATTTAAAATCCGCGGAGATACACACTGTTTCGGATCTTTTTTTTAAATATCTCAATTTTCAATTAAGACCGGAAACCAGCAAGGAAGATCTAATTCATCTCTTGGATAAGTGTCAAATTCCTTATTCCCATAACGGAACTTGGGAGGATTTTTTTCATCTTTTATTTTTAAATAAAATAGAACCTTGCTTTTCTGAGGAAATTCCCTTGATTGTAAAGGATTATCCTCTATGTCTCAGAGGGTTTTCCAGGCAAAATGAGAGAGGCTGGGCGGATCGTTTTGAATTATATTGGAGAGGATTTGAATTAGCCAACGCATTTTATGAGGTGACAGATCCTGTGGAGCAGGGACGGTTGTTTCAACAGCACTTACAGCAAAGAAGTGATGGTGTTCCGGAAGATAAAGAGCTTTTGCATTTAATGAAAACAAAAGGGATGCCTCCCTGTTCCGGTATTGCTCTGGGTTTGGATCGTCTCTTTGCCGCTCCTTGTAAAAAAAAGGAAATCACTTTTTTTAAAGTATTTCCTTAAGACTATTCATCATTACAGAAATGACATTTTATTTTACAGATTGATAAGGCCTTTAATTTTTCCAGATTTAAAAACAGGGATTTTTTTAGGCTTCACACGAATAGATTGTTTGCTTTTTGGATTTCGCCCTTTATAACCTTTATATTTTTTAACCGCAAAGGATCCAAAGTTTCTAATTTCCACTCTTTGCCCCCTAAGAAGAGCTGCGGTCATTTCATCAAATACTGTTTTTAGAACTGTTTCCGCTGTTTTTAATGGGAGATTGTATTTATCCGCTAAATTTTGTGCAAACTGGGATTTATTATACAGTTGAGAAGAGATTTGCTTCATACTATCCTTTGAGTGGCCTGTCTCTGTATTTCAGAAACTCTTTTAATTTGAGTTCATGGAATTTTAATTCCCATCTTCTCTAAATTTTAGTTCATATTCCTGAAGAATCAAGCAAAAAGTGAGGCTAATTTAACAAGTCTTTACTAATTGGGTTTGAATTTTCGGGAATTATATACTTAAAGCCGCATTTAAGAAAAGGGGATTTAAGTCAAATTATAGTTTCTTAAAAGCAAGTTCAATGGGGATCACTTCCTTTTGCCTTCAAAGCTTTGTGTTTCTTTTATTTGCGGCATCAGGTATATAATCCCCGAATTTTCGGGTTTTTTGTTGAGATAGAGGTTTTGTATTCTTTCCATTTATACCGGTCGGGTTTGAAATTTCAAATACAATCGGTATATTTAGTTTAAATCTTCTAATTGAGCCAGATAAGGGAGAGATCTTCCCTCTTCCTTGTAGTCTATTCCATATCCCACAACAAACACATCCTGATCCACCCTAAAGCCGGAAAAATCAATGGAAGCGGTTTTATGCGCTTCCGGTTTTGATATTAAAACAACGGAAGTGAGGGATTTCGGTTTGTGTCTTAGGATGTGATCTTGCATGTGCTTCAGGGAATATCCGTGATCAGCTATGCAGTCTATGAGCAGAATATGCTTGTCTTGAATAGGTTGTGACATATTCAAAGACAGGCTGGCTGTTTGTTTGGCTCTTATGGATTGTCCATAGAAAGAAACAGAACAAAAATCACAGATCGTACTGGTTGTGAGATGTTTTATCAAATCGGAGAAAAAGACAAAGCATCCTTTCAGGATGCCCACGGCTATCACCTCTTCCGTACCATATTTCAGATTGATTTGTTTTGCCAATTCCGCCACTTGGGCTTCAATTTGTTTTTCAGAAAATAACAGAGAGGTTTTCATGGGTTTTCAATAAGTAAAAAAATCAGTTTAATGAATTAGAGAGGAAGTTTCAAGATTTTTTCATTGATATTTTGTATGAAATTAGGTTTTATGAAGGAGAGATTGTCAGCTTTTGATCCTAATGGCTGGTCATCTTTGAATAGAAATTTGAAGATTTTTGAATGAAAAGAGGACTTCATTTAATAGAAATCTTAAAATTTCAACAGGGAGAGTTTAACAGCTTATTTTTAAAAGCTGGTGTTTTTTTCAAATAAAGGAGGGAATCATGTCTGAAACTTTAGTGGGCCAATCGGCTCCTGATTTGGCATTGGAGACAACGGGTGGACGAACAGTAAACCTAAGTCAATTAAAGGGGCAGAGTCTTATTGTTTATTTTTATCCAAAGGATAACACTCCCGGATGCACTCAAGAGGGGCGTGATTTTACCGCTCTTCATAAACAAGTTCAGGCTGGTGGAGGAGAGATTTTTGGAGTTTCCAAGGACTCGCTTAAATCCCATGAGAATTTTAAATCAAAACAAAAATATACCTTTGATTTAATAAGCGATCCGGACGGGAAATTGTGTCATGCCTTTGATGTCATCAAGGAAAAAAGTTTTATGGGAAAGAGCTATATAGGTATTGATCGAAGCACTTTTGTGATTGATAAATCAGGAACAATTGTCAAGGAGTGGCGAAGCGTAAAAGTGAAAGGTCATGCTCAAGAAGTGTTGGATTTTTTGAAAACCTTATGAAAGGGTTTCCTTGTTCGCATCTGTGTCAAATTTAAGTCCTTTTTTGCGCTTTGTTCTTTAATGAAGAGGATCTTTTTTATTTCAATAGAAAATCTCAAAATTCACTTCCGATTGGGCCTGATTATTTCTTTTTGTAAAATATGTGTGTACCAAAAATGAGGGTGTATAATGACGGATAAATTCCGAAAAGGAAAGAGGACACCTTTTCAGAAACTTTCCGGAAAAAGGGGTAGAGAGAATTTTTCGGCTGATGTTTTTGCCCATAATCCTGTTTTGCTTTCGGAAATTCTTGCTATGGCTCAAAAACGAGAGCCAAAAAATGTTTTGGATTGTACTTTTGGAAGAGGAGGTCATTCCAAAGCCTTGCTGTCTCAGCATCCCGAACTTCGTATTTTAGCCTTGGATTGGGATGAGGAAGCCATAAATTATGGAAAAGAGCTGGCCCAAGCTTCCCGTATTCAGTTTTTACGAACAAGTTTTTATCATTTTCCGGAAAATATCGGTTCTTCCCCTTCTTTCCTCTCAGAATGGAGGGCCTTTGATATGATATTAATGGATTTAGGTGTCAGCTCCCCTCAATTGGATCAGGGAGGAAGAGGTTTTAGTTTTCACAAGGACGGGCCTTTGGATATGCGTATGGATCAGAGGGGGGAAATAACAGCGGAGGATTTGGTAAATGGCCTTTCAAAGAAGGAGTTGGTTCAACTTTTTAGAGAATATGGGGAAGTGAAACATCCCTTTTCTGTGGTTCAGGCTATTTTTGAGGAAAGAAAGAAAAAACGGATTACGACTACGGGAGAACTCGCTCGGTTGATTCAAAAAACCGCCAGGCCAGGTCGCCCGGGCCGTCATCCCGCCACTCCCTATTTCCTGGCTCTTCGGATAAAAGTCAACGGAGAGCTGGAAGGACTAAAAATATCCCTCCCCTCTTTTTTGCCTTTTTTAAATTCAACTGGATACTTTATAGTTATTTCTTTTCATTCTTTGGAAGATCGAATTGTGAAACATCTTTTTCGGGAATTTGTCAGAGAAGGTAAAGGGTCCTTATGGAATAAAAAGGCCATCATGCCTTCAACTGAAGAGAGGCTTTTCAATATCCGAAGCCGAAGCGCTAAGTTAAGGGTGTTTGTGAAAAGCTAAAATGATACCAGGAAAAGCGTTTTATAACTTTTCCCCGTGTGTTAGTATTGGGTCAATTAAGAGCCGTATTAAAAAGGGAGAGATATGAAGGGATATTTAAAAGATGATCTACGACCTTTTATTAGCATTTTAATTGTTATAATAGCTTTGTTTATAGCTGCTTTTTCTAAAATCACTCTGAGGAGAATCAGTTATTCCCTGTATAAGGAAAGTGAAAAATTTAATCGGATTCAGGATAATTATTATAAAAGTTTAACGGAATATGCCGGGATGAATCATATAGACCGGCTGGAACGCCAGGCTCGCCGACATTCTTTGGTTAAAACAAAAAAAGGTCAGATCATTCAGGTTATTGATGGGAAAGCTATTGTTGTGGATTAAGGACTCGTGTGAAAATAATATAGACATTTGTGTAGGGTCGTCGTTTTCATGGTGAGTGGAGTTATACGATTTGACCTCAATCATAAATGTCCAGGTTTTTTTCACGAGTCCTAATTGAAAAAATTTGGTTCCTCCATAGTTTTCAAAAGAGGAGTTTTTATGGAGCCAATGAAGAACAGAATTATTTTTGTGGGAGCTGTCTTGGCTCTGCTTTGGTGTTGTCTTGTTTTTCGCGGAGTGGATCTTCAGCTTTTACCCCATGAAAAGCTCAGCGGACTTAAAGAGCGGATCTTTGAGACAACTGTCAAAATCAATCCCCGCAGGGGTGTCATTTATGATCGTAAGGGTCAGGAGTTAGCCCTCTCCATTCCCTCCCGGTCTTTGTTCGCGGATCCACAAACTTTTGAAAAACCATACTACGCGGCAAAAAAACTTTCCGGTCTTTTTAATCGGCCACAGAAATTCTTTTTAAAAAAATTATTAAATAAGAAACGACGATTCGTATGGATTAAAAGACATCTTAGCCCCAAGGAAATAAAAACCATTCAGTCTTGGAAATTAAAAGGGCTTCATTTCATTCAGGAAACCAAGAGATTTTATACAGAGGGGCCTTCTCTCTCTCAGGTGTTGGGTTTTACGGGCATTGATGGCCAGGGTCTTGAAGGTATTGAAAAGCAATATGAAGAGGTGTTAAAGGGTGTTGAGCAAAGGCTGATTGTCAAACGGGATGCGCGAGGCCGTCCGCTCTTTGCGGCCTTCACTTCGTTTATCCATAGGATGAGTGGTTCAGATGTATATCTGACCATTGACCGGGATACTCAGGTTTATTTTGAGAGGGAATTAAGTCAAGCCGTTAAAAAATCTTCGGCCCGGTTTGCATTAGGAGTTATTTTAAGCGTGGAAACCAATGAAATACTCGCTATGGTGAATGTTCCCAATTACAATCCCAATCATCCCCTTACAGGCAATCCCATCTTTCGCCGTAACCGAACGGTCACGGATATTTATGAGCCGGGAAGCACTTTAAAGACTTTTACTTTAGCTTCCGCCTTGGAAAATGGAATACCTCCAAGTAAAAGTTATTCCACTCATGACGGCGCTTTTAAACTTGGAGAACGAGTGATCCGGGAAGCGGATGAAAAAAAACGATTTGACCCTTTTTTAAATCTTTCTGAAATTTTGGCTCTTTCCTCCAATGTGGGAGCGGCTGAAGTGGCTTTGGATGTGGGAGCGGGAAAGCTGAGGAAAACTTTATGGAATTTTGGTTTTGGCAAAAAAACCGGCCTTGAATTTCCTGGAGATTCGCGAGGAATATTGCGTCCTTTGCCCTGGCGGCCCATTGAAACAGCCACTATCAGTTTTGGACATGGTATTGCAGCAACCACCTTACAAATAGCCAATGCTTATAGCGCTTTGGCCAGAGGAGGGATTCTAAAGAAACCGATTTTGGTTAAGAAAATACAAAATTCTTATACGGGAGAGGAAAAACATTTTAAAACATCTGTCATCCAAAGGGCAATCAGTGAAAACACGGCCCAGCTTCTTATTCTTATGTTGGCTGGAGCCACAGAGGAGTCTTCTACAGGTTTTCGGGCTGTGGTTCCCGGGCATTTAACAGCGGGGAAAACCGGAACAGCTCAACAGGTGAACTTCCAAAAAGGAGGTTATAAAACCGGAGAGTATATTTCCAGTTTTGCGGGGTTTATTCCGGCGCATAAGCCAAAATTTGTTATTTATATAGCTATCAATGGAGCGAAAGATCACTTTTATGCTTCAGATCTTGCCGCTCCGGTTTTTTCAGAAACCGCCTCTTATGCCATACGAAAAGCGGGCCTTTCACCCATCCTCTTTAGTGAGAATGATTTTATATCTTTTTCTTCCAATAAACCGGAAGTTTCCAAACCTCAGAGAAGTCCGGCCGCTGTGGGAACAATGCCGGACTTAAAAGGTCTTTCTCTCCGGGAAGTTTTAAAGAAAGTGCATGGAACAGAAATCAAATTGAAATTTTATGGATCCCGAAGAGTGATTCGCACCATTCCCTTTGCCGGTCAGCTTTTGCCGGAAGATAAAAAAGTAACAGTTATTTTGAATTGATAAGCTCTTTGATTTCTGCGGTTTTTCAGATGCAAAAAGGAAGGATTACACCCTTGGCTAACTTTATAAGAACAAAAAACCGCAGAAATCAAACTGGATCAGCATAAAACAGGATTGGTATGGTTTTTTAAACACTCTTTTTTAACCATGGCCTCTCATAAGTTCCGGCCCGTATTCTTTTATTTCTTTTAGAGTGAAATGAGAGCTGTTAAAAAATTCTTCAATCATCTCCATAACTTTATCTCTGTCTTTTTCCATGAAAAGCTCTTGCCGAAAGGGAGCGGAATGAGGGATTCCCGCAGAGAACCAGGCACAAAATTTTTTTATTTGCAAAAGGAAAAGTTTTTCATCATAAAATTTTTCCAAGTGGTTTTTTAATCGCCGGATGAGCTGGTTGCAGTCTCTGTTAAAAGTTTCTGTGGTTTCAGTTAATAGAGTCAGAGCTTCCAAAAATATCCATGGGTTTTTTAAACAGCCTCGTCCAATCATCACTCCATCACATTGACTGAATTTTAATTTTTCCAGAGCTTGACGAGCTGTTTTCAGGTCTCCATTGCCGATAATGGGAAGAGGGGCTTCGGCTTTTATCTTTTTTATATAATTCCAGTCAGCTTGTCCGGAGTATCCCTGACTGCGGGTTCTTCCGTGAATTGTCATCCAGGAGAATCCTTCATTATAAGCAATATGAGCCACTTCTCCGGCGTTTAGGCTGTTTTGATCCCAACCCATTCTTACTTTCAAAGACAGGGGGAGGCTGGTTTCCGATCGCATCTTTCGTAAAACTGTTGCCAAAATTTTCAAATCTTTTAGAAGGGCTGAGCCAGCTCCTTTCTTCACAATTTTGTTCACAGGACAGCCCAGGTTTAAATCAACAAAATCGGCGCCGGTATCCTGAGCTATTTTTGCCCCCTCCCCAAGAGTATCAGCGGATTCTCCAAAAATCTGAATTCCCACAGGCCTTTGACATTCCTCAAACTCCATAAGCTGCAAGGTTTTTTTATGTTTTTCCTTTAACCCGCGGGCGGACACCAACTCCGTTGTGATGAGACCGCAACCCATTTCCCTCATAAAAGAACGAAAGGGGTTGTCTGTGACACCTGCCATAGGAGCCAGAAAGAAAGGATTATTCTTTATGTAATCAGATAGATTTAAAGGTAGGGAGACCATTTTGGGGATTTATAGTGGTGATTATCAAATGTAATTCTTTCAATATAAAGATCATCCAGGTTCATTATAAAAAGCTGATAGGTTCCGGTGACATCACTGGTGAAAACAATAAATCGTCCATCAGGAGAAAAACTGGGAGATTCACAATTGGCCCGCTGACCGTTGGATTTTTTCAGATGCGTGAGTCGTCTTAAACCGGAACCATCTCCATTCATCATAAAGATGTCAAAATGTCTTCCATCTTTACCGGAGAAAACCAATTTATTTTTAAAAGGAGACCAATCCGGGGTGGCATTATAATGTCCGACAGAAGTGAGTTGCCGAACGGATCCTCCGGTTGAATCCATAGTGTAAATATGGGCTTTTCCATTTCTGTTTGAAGAAAAGGCGATCCGATTGTTTCGTGGATTAACAGAGGGCTCCACATTGATCACTCCCGGAGGGCCGTTTGTCAGGGGTGAAATATTGGTATTGAACATATTAAGCTTAAAAATATCCATTAGGCCTCGTCCTTTCTCCAGTGTGACAAACAGGCCTGTTCCATTAGATAGAAAATCCGCTCCCAAATTGGCGCCCTGGTGACGGGACAGTATTTTTATGAGCCGTGTTTTCCTGTCATAAAGAAATAAAATAGCCTGTCTTTTTTTCAGTTTTTTATTAAAAACGAAAGCTGTGTAGGCCAACTTCTGTCCATCAGGAGACCATACGGGGGATAGAACAATAGATCGATGGAAAGTAATTCGGCGGGAATCTATCCCGTTCCAATTCATTACAAAAAGTTCCTTCTGCCCGTTAGAAAGCGTTTTAACACTGGTGATTTTTGTTTCAAAAATCCCTTTTCTTCCGCTTAATTTTTGAACCAGATCATTTGAAAGACGGTTAATAAGTGATTCTATATGCTGGGAAGAGGTGGAGTATTTGCGCTGAAAAACAGCTTTTTTTAAATTTATATTGTAAAAGGCAACTTTTACCCGCACTTGTCCTTCCGATATCGTATAGCTGTTAAACAGAAGGAAATCTGTTCCACTGAGCTTCCAATTCTCCCAACGGAATCCCCTGATATTTTCCGGCCAGGGAATAGGGGCTTTTTCAATAGGATTTTCAATAAAAGCGGCCGATGGCAGAATTTTAAAATAACTGGACCGCTTTAAATTTTCATTAAGATGGGAGAACATGGATTCTCCCAGTTTTTTATCTTCCTCTGTGAAGGAATTATTTTTAAGCAGAAAAGGGGACAGAGCGATAACGCTTTTTTTTACCTTAGCTGAGCCAATATTAATGATGATCTTAGCCTGTCCCGAAGTGGAAAAAAAGAAGAGCGCCAGGAGGAGGGATTGTTTGTAAAATCGGTTTTTCCGGGAAGAGGGGGCAAGGGCTTGATTAAGAGAAGATGGATTGACTCTGTTTTTATTTTTTCGTTTAAGAAACAGAGGATTTGATAGATTGAAATTCATAATGGTTTTTGGTTTAAGTTTTTAATGTGAGAGAGCGTTTAACTAAGAATGATACATAAAATAAATTTTCAGTCAATGATTTTTTCTTAGAGCAAGGCGCCGGTTTGTTGAAAATTATATTTTTTCAGATATGAAAAACCTTAAAAATTATCTCCTCCGGTTTGAAATTTTCCGGTTCTTCATAAGAAAAAATGCTTACACCCTTTATAACAGACTATAGGGGTCAAAAATTCAAACATGCGTTTTGCCACAGAGCGACTTACAGCCGCATCCGTGTCAAAGCCGAACTCATTTTTGACCCCTATAGT
>JAPOOY010000149.1 GCA_026713205.1 Bdellovibrionales bacterium | reverse complement strand
TCACATCCAATTCCCAATCCCTTCTTATGCTCACATTTCTCTTAGCTATCACCTCCCTTCTTATGGCTTATTACCGATGGGGAATGCTGGAAAATCGCCTGGTCACACATTCCGATCTCAGATTAGGTTTTGGTCAATTTGCCAATAGGGTTTTTTCCGATCTGCCTCAAGATCTGCCCAAATATGTACTGTGCACCGGCAAAAGCCAGACACGACACCTCATCCTATCCACCCTTCAACATATTGCCCGCACAGAACAGGATACACCCTTTGAACTCATTCTCTTTTACGCGGAAGGAGAGGATGTGGATGATGGAGAGATTTTTTATGAGCTTTTACAAAGAGTTGTTTCTCAACAAATCGCGCCTCTGATTCAAGGGAATGTCATTCTGACCGTCAAAATTCTTCCGGGGAAACTTATGGAAGGTTTGGATACTTTAAAGAAAACATTCAACTTTAAAACCGCTTACTTTGGATCAGGACACGATCCCATCCACTCCTATCAACTCAAGGAAACAATCGCAAAAGAACTGGAAATATCCATTACCAGCGTTTATTAAATACTTAAATTAAAAAGCTTTTTGCCAGCCTAGAATAACCGATGGGGAAAGTCGTCGTTTTATTGGAGAGCCTACTTCCAAAGCCACACGGTGATCTTTCGCAAAATCCGTTCCGATAAAATTTCCACCAAGATAAGCGGAAGCCCTATGAGGAAAGCCTCTATTTTCATAATTATGATGATACGCATACTTCACACGAGCGGATGCACTGATATTACTATTGATCTTACATGCCCCCCATAAATTCACAAAACCTTCACCCGTCATATCCTCTGCCTCTAACCGGCTTGTGGTAAATCCTTTCAAACCAAACTGAGCGCCTACAGAAGAGCGGGACCAGTAATTGACAAAAACAAAGGTCCCCTGAACTCCATAAGCATCCCGTCCTCTTAACTCTTCCGGTGAAGCCAGCAATCCGAAGGTTAACAAGGTGTTATAAGATTTCTTCTCGGAAAGAGAGAAAAGACCTGTTAGGGAAATATCACCCAAACTAGGTTTGCCTCTTTTACCATCACCTCTCTCATCATCAAAATCCCTGTGATCCTTTCTGATCTTAGACCATCTATCTCTCTGTCCCTGGGGGGCCGTATATCGTTGTGAACCAAGACTAAACCTCCACATATAGGGGACCATTGCCATCACAGTGAAACGATCCGTCACACCATACATAATTCCAGGCATGAACATCCCCATATAGTTGAAGCTGAACTTCAAACGGGAAGACACCATCCATTCCCCTTCTATATGCCCATGTTCTCCCATTACTCCTATAGGCGCGTGACTGTCAGGACGAGAGGGAGAAACAGATCGGGAAGCTGAAAAAGAGGATGAAGTTGTTGTTGTCGTCGTTTCTGTTGGAGTATCCAGAGGTAATTCGTAAAGATCGTTCTTAGATTCTGAAGTCTCCTCAGAGTCTGAAGTTTCTTCAATGTCTGATGTATCCTCAGCCTTTAGAGCATCCACGGTATCTGAAACGCTTTCAGTCTCTGCAAAAAGCGGTCCCGCTAAAAAGCACAGAAAGAAAAATATCAATAATACATACTTCATTTTGATAATCTCGCCATAAAAAAGGCCAATTGACAACTTTTTTCGTACCCTGGTTCTCTAAAAAGCTCTTAAATACTTTTTCCAGCAATACCAAACAAGCCACTCTCCTTTTCCAAAATCAGTCCGAAAGCTTGTCTTCAGATACCTTATCACTCATTTTATGAATGAACAGGAAAGTTTCAAAAATACATATCAACGAGAGCCTAAAGCATTTTGCCTCTCACATTTCTGTCTCTTTTTGAGACAATCCCTGTCTTCAATAGAGGTTTTATAAGCAAGCTGTGAACATTCATTAAATAACTGATTTCGGCTTTTACAATCTCCATACAAAATCGCGCTGAACTGCCGGGGAGTTAAAAGAGAAGTTGTTTTTGTTTTTCTAAGAAACACATTATTCCACCTGTCATAATGTCGCGCCATCAGGGAGTTTGGTTGTGTGACACGACAATCATGTTTTAAAACAGCATCCTGGTCAGTTGTTAAATTGACGGCATGAACATTTTCAATCTCCTTAGTCGGCTTCCCTGATTTTGAGTCTATCATTTCAATAGGTTCTCCTGTTTTGGAATCTATAATATACCCTCTCCTTATAGTGGGGTATTCATCACACAAACCCGTTTGATGTAAAACTTCATGAATGATGTCCGGGCATTCAATATCTGAAACATATTTATTATAATAAGATATTGGTCCAGCAGGGACAATTTCAATCACTTCCGCAGGTTCAGGACAAGAAGATGAGCTGGAAGATCTTTCCTCTAAAACAATCCGCAATTTTTCTCCTTTCGGCCCCAGCATTTTTTTATTGGCCTTCTTTAAGCACTTTTGCACCTTATCTCTATAATGAGAAGGCACTTTCTCTTTAGGAACAGAGCCTTTATAATTCTCCGCCGCAACAAACTGCAAATTTAAAACGGCAGAGTAACTGCCATCCTTTTCCCGGCGAATGGTGTATTCCCTGTCAAATCCCGTTCCGGAGGAAACCCGTTTTTGTTTCCCCGGAGAGATCTCCTCACAATTTCTGGATTGCTTCCAAAGAGCTCCCATGGATTTAGGATCAAGAGCCTCTGTTTCCTTTTTTTCAGGAAACCGCGAACACTCAGAGCAAAAGCGCATCTCCGTTTGAGCGCGCGCGGATGCTCCATAAAACAACTCAGTGAGTTGAAGAAGTCGATCCTGAAAAAGACGATAATTTTTAGACATATTTTTACAGACAGGGTGAGCTTTATTTTTCTCACAAGTTTTTGGTAATCGGTGATATTTCAATTGTCTGGCCATATTGGTGACAAGGGCTTTTAAACAGGTATGGGATTGCTTTTCTATAAGAGGAAACAAACGATTAAAATCTTTTTGAGAGCCATGATCCAAACGAATTTTCCCACAGTCAGGACATTTTGATGTGAAGGCTTTATGTGCTTCAGAAATTGCTTTTTGACTCTCAGGCGTATCCATCAAATGATAATCATAAGGATAACGAATCCCTTGAGATAGCTCCTTTCCCAGGGAGTTGACGGCCTGACTGATCTTCACCTGAGCTTTTTGTTCACACTGGAGAGGATCTTCCGCATGCTTACATAAGCCTGGCAGGTAAGTGCTAAAGATCAAAGGCTTTATTCTTAAATCAATAAAAACAAAATTATTATACTGGGATTTTTTAGCCCGATTCAGTATTTTAACAAAATCGAAAATATCAACTTCATTTGTCTCAGAATCCAAGTAAAATTTAAAATCATCATCTGCTTTTAAATTTTCAAAATCACGAAGATCTGAAAAAGCATCATTCTTTATAGGTATATGCCACATCTTTGCTTTCGCTGACCAAGTAAACACAAGACAACAAAGGAATAGAAAAACCGAAAGTGTCAGACATTTTAATTTTTTTATAAAAATGAACACCATAGACTTACTCAATTAAAAAACGATTAAGGTTTTTCACTGCACTTCAACTATCAATGATTAAAAATAAACCTCTCAAAGCATCTTGAACATCAGTTAAAATGCGATCTGAAAATGCCCCCAACCATTACCGGCAGGTCCTCCATAGGTGTCTGTACATTCCAAAAGTTTTTTGTGAACGGAGTAGCAATTTAACTGTTTACGGGAAAAAACGGTTATATTTATAGTTTCATTTTTTGTCTTCAAAATCCTTTTAATGCCCTTGCGATGAGCTTTATAAATCACGCATCCTTCACAGGACCATTCGTTTTTCCAAATCAAAGAGAAAACATCTTCTAAAATAGAAAAGTAAGAATCTCCCTCTTTGACTTCATATCCGTTGAGTCGGATAAGAGGAGCATGGGCTTTTTCCTGAAGAACATCCACCAGACTCGCAGGAAGTTTTTCCCTTAAGACCAACTGCCTCACATCAAGAGGCGGTCTGTTTATCAATAAAGAACGGTAAACTTCCAGTCTTTCCCGTTCAATCTGCCATTTTTCATCCAGAGGAATCGTAAAATGCCCTAATTGGGGTGAAAACGCATCTTGCCAAAAGGATATATTGGTAAACAAATCCACATGATTTGTTTTAAAAACAAGAGATATTTGATGTTCACCCGCAGGATGGGAAACTTCCCACTGTAAAATGAGATCAGGATTTTGTTTATCTGTTTTAGCCGGACAGGGTAAAGAAAAAACAAAAAAGGGGAGTAATATAAAGACCATGAAAACAAATTTCCAAAACTCAAATCTTATTTTTATCAGATCATTTTCTATAATAAAACTGGATGTCTGTCAAGTCCTGAAAAGTTTATATCCCCTCTGATATCCTGCTTTCTCATACTTTGTCAGTTCTGTATTTTATACAGAAGTCCTTTTGAATATAAATACAGAATCATATTGGTCGTATTTGAAAGTTCAAATACGACCGAAACTACACTTATCAATGAAAAGTCCGATGACAAGGGTCCATCTTTTCCATTTCCGAATATTGTTTTGCCGGAGAATGAAGCAGGGCCGCTTTTATATCCAATTCCCCTATCTTTTGTGGAGATATCCGCTGTTTTACATCTTCTAAAAATTCGTCCTTAATTTCCAAGGAAGTTCCGTTTTCCTGATTTATATAAAAAAGCCGCTTCATCCAAAGATAAACTCTTTCCATATCCTGTTCTGTTCCGTCCCCGTCAAAGTAAAAACCCATTAAAAAAATTATTGAACTCATACTTTTTTCCATCGGAAATTTTGTATAATTCTCCCCTATTTCTTTTGCCAGAGGAAAGGATTGCGATAATTGATCCAAATGATAATGGGTAACCATTAATTCAGGCTTCAGATATTCATGACCATACTCATGAACAGCCAATTCCAGATAAGGCGCCGCTCCTTTAAAATCTCCCATAGCATAGTAAATCAATCCTATAGCCGCCGAACATGAGGCTCTTTTAAAATTATTTTCAAAAGCTTTCTTCAACCACTGAAGGGTTGATTGATCGTCACCACTTCTCCAATCAACAATACCCTGTAAATACTGAGCGGGAGCATACCCTCTCTTTGCTTGATCTAACACAATGCTTTTAGCTTCTTCTATGTGGGAATCTCCAAAATTATAATGGGACTCCATTTCTATGACAAAGGAGGCCCACAAAAATTCAAACTCCCCATTTCTGACCTCTTTGGCTTTTAGAAATCTTACAAAACTTTTTTGTAAATTCACCATTCTTTCCGATTTCTCGTGAGTACGATCCCAAAAGGAAAAATAAGAGAGCCATCCCTGAATAAAATACCATTCATAAGGTTGGGAGCTTTCCCGGAGAAAGTCCCGTATGCTGTTGAACTCTTCTTCCGTTAATTCTTTTTCTGAAAAAAAAGGAGCATACCACTTTCCATTCTGATTTTTCAGCTCCTTATCCAGATAAAGGTAAGTTAAAGCCAGTTTGCTGACAACATCGCCCTGTTCGGATTTTTGCAACAATTCTTTTAAAGGCACTTCATGAAGAGGCCGCTTCCAAAAACTCTCAAAAACATTTTGGATTTGCTGCATACCAAAAGAAAGATATTCTGATATGGGATAATTCAGGATGATATTCTTTTTGACACTCAGAGGATTTAAATGTCTTGAAAGCTGCCCTGTAGCCGTCCAGGAAAATAAAAAAACAATAATCAATAATTTTTTAAAAATCTTCATAGTAGCTCCTTATTTTGACTTGGAAAGGGGGCGCTTGCGTGTCTTTTTTAAAACCTCTTTTAAACATTGTCCTGTAAAACTCTTGTTATTTTTTGCCACTGTAAAGGGCGGACCCTCTGCCACAATCCATCCACCTTTTTTACCGCCTTCCGGGCCTAAATCCAACAGATAATCACAGCATTTAAGCACCTCCAGATTATGCTCAATAACCACAACCGTATGGCCCTTTTTTGAAAGTCGGCGCATCAGTTCAATGAGACGCTTAATGTCATCAAAATGCAGTCCAGTCGTTGGCTCATCCAAAATATAAAAGGTATGTCCTCTGGAGTTTTTTGAAAGCTCCCGGGAGAGCTTAATCCTCTGAGCCTCCCCACCGGAAAGAGTGGCGGAACTTTGCCCCAAGGCGATATAACCCAATCCCACATCCTTTAAAAACTTTAACCGGCTATGAATTAAAAAATGATTCTTAAAAAAATCTTCCGCCTCATCCACCGTCATTTTTAAAACATCTGAAATATTTTTATCTTTATATTTCACACTTAAAATATCCGCGTTGTAACGATCCCCCTGGCAAATATCACACAAAGTCCAGACATCGGGTAAAAATCGCATTTCCAATTTAATGGATCCCCGCCCCTTACAGTTTTCACAGCGCCCTCCCTGAATGTTAAAACTAAAGTGTCCGGGGGAAAATCCCCGAACACGGGAAGCTGGAAGATAGGCAAACAAAGCGCGTATGTGTTGAAACATCTGCACATAGGTGACAGGAACGGATCGGGGCGTCCGTCCAATGGGTTTTTGGTTAATGGGAATCACCCGATCAATATGCTTCAAGCCGGAAACAGACTGACAAAGCAGACTTTCATCCACTACATTTGTTTTCGTCAGGTGATTTAATAAAACAGGATAAACTGTATCCAAAATCAATGTGCTTTTTCCACTTCCGGAAACTCCACTCACTCCCATCAAACATCCCAAGGGAATTTTCACATTGATATTTTGTAAATTGTTTTTCCTCGCTCCTTTAATTTCCAAAACAGGCTCTTTCCCTGTCCAGGCGCTTTCCATAAGAGGAATAATCACCTTCTGAGACAGATAAGCTCCCGTTAAACTCTTGGAGTTTTTTTTAATCTCCGCCAAAGTTCCCTGGGCTGTAATATATCCTCCCTTTGTTCCCGCTCCCGGACCCAAATCAATAACCTGATCCGCATGATTGATACTCTCTTCATCGTGCTCCACCATGACAATGGTGTTTCCCCGATTTCGTATTTTTTCCAGGACTTTTAAAATACGACCATGATCTCTGTAATGAAGCCCAATACTCGGCTCATCCAACACATAGAGCACGCCAATAAGAGGGGAAGACAATTGAGACACCAGACGAAGCCTCTGAGCCTCTCCACCGGATAAGGTGCTAAGGGAGCGATCCAGACTTAAATAACTTAAGCCCAATTCTTTTAAAAATTCCGTGTGGAATAAAACAGGAGGAAGTATTTTATCGGCAATCTGTTTTTGTGATCCTTTAAATTGCAGGGAATTTATAAACTCCGTTAAATCCTCTCCCGAAAGGGCATTAACCTCAGCAATACTTTTTCCGTCCACCTTTACACTGAGCACATCTTTTTTTAACCGGCTTCCCCCACAGGTGGCACACCCTTCCTGACTGACATAGGCTGTTTCCTCCTCTTCCTCACCTTTTTCTTCAACAAAAGACAAACCCGTTCCTCCGCAGGAAGAACAGGCTCCCTTTGGACTGTTAAAACTAAAGAGGGCCGGTTCCAGATCAAAAAATGTATAGTCACATTTGGCACAGGCAAAATGAAGGGAATAACTTTTCTCCAATCCTTTTTGATTTTCCACTTTTACATACCCATTGGAAAACTCAAGAGCCTTTCCCACAGCTTCACGGATTCGCTGCTCATGCTTTCGCTGTGACGGCACTTTATCCAAAAGAATCTCAATAAAATGATCCTTTCGTTTGTCCAATCTTCCCATACTCCAGACATCCATCCATTTCCCATCCACTCTGGCTCGGTCATACCCCAGGGAACTGAACTTATCAAATAAGCTGACAAACTCCCCTTTCCGACCCCGCACCACAGGAGCCAGAATCCACAAGGGAGATTCAGAGGAAATACGTAAAATATCCCCTATAATCTCTTCAATGGATTGCCCCTTTAAGGGAATATGATGTTGTGGACAAAACACCACCCCTAACCGGGCATATAAAAGACGGATATAATCATAAACCCCTGTTACCGTCCCCACAGTGGATCGGGGATTGCTCACAATAGTCTTTTGATGAATGGCAATGCTGGGAGAAAGGCCATAAATGCGATCCACCTCCGGTCTCTTCATCTGATCAATAAAATACCTGGCATAAACAGAGAGGCTTTCCAGATACCGCCTTTGCCCCTCGGCATATATTGTGTCAAAGGCCAATGACGATTTACCACTGCCGCTAAGACCGGTGATAACCGTGATTTTATTTCTGGGAATAAAGATATCTATATTTTTAAGATTATGTTCTCTGGCGCCATGAACATAAATTCCGTCTTTAGATAAAAACTGATTTTGTTTGGAAGGCAATCATACCCTCCAACCACCAGGCGCCCCTTTAACCAGAGCGCTTTCCACCTGAAAGGGATGCAAACTCTCATAATGCCTGGCCCGCACGAAGTAATCCAGAAG
>JAPOOY010000182.1 GCA_026713205.1 Bdellovibrionales bacterium | reverse complement strand
TTTATAACAGACTATAGGGGTCAAAAATGAGTTCGGCTTTGACACAGATGCGGCTGAAAGTCGCTCTGTGGCAAAACGCATGTTTGAATTTTTGACCCCTATAGTCTGTTATAAAGGGGTAATCCTTTTTTCTTATGAAGAACCGGAAATTTTCAAACCGGAGGAGTATAAGCCTGTTTTCGTTCAAAAAAACTAAAATTCAACAAACCAGCAGCGCGAAGTGGGTTAAGAATAAAATCAGAAAGAAATCCCCTAAGGCTTGTGTTTCTCGGGAATTTGGAAGGTGTTCCAATCCCTGGCTCCCACTACCTTATCCATAAGTAACCCTTTTTGATTAAATAAATAAGTGACCGGCAGGTTATCCGCCGGAAAAAATTGGCTTCTCTCCTCTTCAGTGACAGACACAACTTTAAGGTGAGAACTTAAATCAGGAAAGGAAGTCTTAACAAATCGCTTTACCTTTTCCAAAGGTTCTGTAGTAAGAGCTACAACAAGACCTTTTTGATTCATTTTTTCAGCAAGAAGGGAAAGAGAGGGAAGCTCTTCTATACAGGGAGCACACCAGGTGGCCCATAGGTTAATGACAAGATTTTTCCCTTTACTTATCTCAACCGTTTTTCCATAAATATCCCTGACAATCCAATGAATAGGCTGTTCGGTAAGAGATTCTATTTTGTTTAAACGATAACTTTTTTTTGATGTAGGTTTTTGAAAAATAGAAATTATCTGTGAAGAAAAAATAAACAATAAAACAAAAAAAGCGAAACTTAAACTCGTCCAAATTATAATTGGTCGTTTTTTTAACATAAATTCAACTTGGAAAAGTATAAATTAACGATTTATACGACGGGATTCCGCCTGCTTCTTACGATGAGCTCTGCGAGCCGCCTCTGCTTTTTTCACAAGCAGGCGACGGGATTTCTTATACTCTTTTGAAGCTTTATGTTTTGCCTTTTCCTCATCTGTGGGCGCTGGGGTGAACTGATAATCCACAAATTCAATTAAGGCGCGGGAAGCCTGATCTCCTGCACGCCGCCCAAGCCGAACAATTCGTGTATAACCTCCCGGACGATCTTTAAATCTTTCGGAAAGTTTAATGATTTTTGAAACTGTTTCCTTATCAGGATAACGGGAAAATAAAAGACGACGAACCGATACATCCCCTCGGCGACCTACAGTTACCGCCTTTTCCACAAGGGGCCTCAAGGCTTTTGCTTTCGGAAGAGTGGTGCGTATCCGCTCATATTTCACCAAAGAACGAACCAATCCTTTCATAAGAGCTTTGTGAGGACCGGATTTTAGACCAAAATTTGAAGTGTGCTTTTTACGATGCCTCATACTTCCTCGTCCTTTTCATCCTTCTCTTCACCCTCTATCTCTTGTGTTACATTTTCCACCTGATTAATATGATCATCCTTGGTATCATCATCCTGCAAATCCGCTGAAGCGCTTTGTGAATCCTCTTTGGATTCCTGCGAATCTGTATCTGCTTGATCATGATCCTCTTTGTAAGACTCATCCTCTTCCCGGGTCATTGAAGCAGAGGAGTGATGATTCTCATAAGATGCTTTTTTAGAAGTGTCGGCGGCTTCCTGTTTGTATAAACCTTCAGGAGGCCAACCCTCAACATCCATCCCCAAACCTAATCCCATTGTTTTTAAAATATCCTTGATTTCATTGAGCGACTTTCGGCCAAAGTTTTTGGTGCGAAGCATTTCCTGCTCTGTTTTTGTAACTAAATCTCCAATATAGCGAATACGCGCATTTTTCAAACAGTTCGCGCTTCTTACGGAAAGCTCCATATCCTCAGCCGGACGAAAAAGATTTTCATTTAATTTGTTTTTTTGCTCTGTTTTTAGGGGGACGGAAGCTTCCATTCCCTCATCAAAATTCATAAAAACCTGAAGCTGCTCTTTTAAAATCTTATACCCTAAAGGAACAGCTTCCTCTGGTTTCAAAGAACCATCGGTCCATACTTCCAAAACCAAAGAATCATAATCAGTCCTTTGACCTAAACGGGCGCTTCCCACACTGTAATTAACACGGCGAATGGGACTATGAACAGAATCAACAGGAATAAAACCATCTTCAGATAATTTCTTGGATCTTTGATTGGCTTCTATATATCCCCTTCCAAAAGAAACAATAATCTCCATATCCAACTTTCCCTCACTACTGAGGGTTGCAATATGAGTGTCAGGATTTAAAACCTCCACTCCTTCCGAAAGCTGAATATCGGCGGCAGTGACTTCACCCGGGCCGGATTTGGAAATCTTCAATCGTCTATCCTCCTCATTAGCCTGGGTAAAACAAACAGATTTTAAATTACAAATCAAATCCGTCACATCCTCTAAAACACCGTTAATTGTCGTAAATTCATGAAGAACACCTTCAAACTTAACAGCGGAAACCGCTGATCCCATCATGGAACTGAGAAGAACACGGCGGATGGAGTTGCCCAAAGTCAACCCGTAACCCCGTTCCAAAGGACGGATATAAAATTTCCCATAAGTGGACTTTAAAGTGTCCTTATCCACTTCAAATCCATTGGGACGAATAAGACCCTTCCAGTATCTGTAATAATGGGAAGGCAGTTCAATTTTTTCCATGCTTATCTCCTTACTTTGAATATTATAAAGTTTTTTTTTTAAACCCGTCGCCTTTTCGGCGGACGGCATCCATTATTTGGCAAAGGCGTGACATCTTTTAAAAGAGTCACTCTAATTCCCGCATTAGAGACAGTTCTTGCGGCCATTTCCCGTCCCGCTCCCGGTCCTTTGACAAAGATCTCCACAGTTTTCATCCCGCTCTCCAGGGCTTTCCGACTGGCATCCTCCGCTACGGATTGAGCCACAAAGGGTGTGCCCTTTCGACTCCCTTTAAAGCCCAAAAGCCCCGCAGAAGACCAACAAACGACATTTCCCGACAAATCGGTAAAAGAAACCATAGTGTTTCCAAAACCGGCATTGATATAACAACGCCCCTCCGGAACATTTTTTTTAACTTTTTTCTTCTTTCCTGACATGACAGAGCCCTTTTATTAAATAGCTTTTTTCTTATTGGCAATGGTTTTTTTAGGTCCTTTTCTTGTTCTGGTATTTTGACGGGTGCTTTGACCACGAACAGGAAGACCCCGACGATGACGCACCCCGCGGTAACAGGACAGGTCCATAAGCCTTTTTACAGAGAGCCCCGTCTCCCTTCTCAAATCCCCTTCCACTTTATACTTTTTTTCAATGATGGATCTTAAACGAACGATATCGTCATCCGTTAAATCAGAGGCGCGAAGTTCGGCCTTAATACCGGATTCCTGTATGATCTGCCGTGCGGTCACACGGCCAACGCCATAAATATAAGTGAGAGCGATTTCCACTCTCTTTGCCTTTGGTAAATCCACACCGGCAATACGAGCCATAACTTACCCTTGTCTCTGTTTATGTTTAGGATTCTTGCATATCACACGCAAAACCCCCTTCCGCTGAATAACGCGGCAATCTCTGCAGATTTTTTTTACAGAGGCTCTGACCTTCATAAAATTCCTTAAAACCGTGAAACTAACATAATGTTAATTGGAAGTCTATACCCTTACTTTAAAAAAGATACAATACTTTGGAAAATTTTTTCCGGCGCTCCCTCTCCATTTACTTCTTTTAAAATCCCTCTGATTTTATAGTGTTTTAACAGGGGCCAGGTGATTTCCCGAAAATTTTTTAATCGTGACTGCACCACCTCCGGGCGATCATCGCTACGAATGGCTAGTTCCTCCCCTGTCTCATCACATTTTCCGGAGTTCTTCGGGGGGTTAAAATCCACATGATAAATCTTCCCACTCTGCGGCGCCCATCTTCTGCCTGTTAATCTTCTCAAAACCACATCATCAGACACTTCCAATGAAATCACATGATCCAGTTTTTGATCTCTCTTTTGAAGGAACTGATCCAAAGCTTCTGACTGGGGAACTGTTCTGGGAAAACCGTCAAAGATGACATTTCCGGTAAAATCACCTAAAGCCTCCTCCACCAATCCAATGGTAATAGAATCGGGCACCAAAGCTCCCCGATCCACATAACTCCCCGCTTTAAGACCCAAGGGCGTTTTTTCCCGCAAGGCTTTTCGGAACAGATCTCCCGTGCTTAAATGCTTAAAAGCTTTTTGAGATACCAATTTTTCCGCCTGGGACCCTTTTCCCGCCCCCGGAGGACCTATTAAGAGAATATTCATTTGTTACCTTTTTTATATCGTTCCGGTTTAAGTTTCGCTTTTGAAATTAAGATGATCCCTTCATAAGAGTATAGGGGGCAAAAGTTCAAACCAAATCGGTATATTTCTTCAGAAGCGAACACGCCGACTTTTAATTCTCACTCCCTTCACCAAACCATCATAACGGGCTGTGAGAAGATGAGACTGAATCTGCTGGGCCGTATCCAAAGCCACACCCACTAAAATTAAGAGACTGGTACCTCCAAAATAAAAAGGAATTTTAAACTGATCTGTTAAAATATTCGGCATCACACAAATAAGAGCCAGATA
>JAPOOY010000255.1 GCA_026713205.1 Bdellovibrionales bacterium | reverse complement strand
GAGGATAGAGAGGCTTTTGAATAACAGGGCGAGGAAATGTCTTGGTTATAAGACACCGTTTGAGGTATATAGGGAGTGAAACTGGGGTGGTGCACTAAGTCCTTGAATCCAGGTGTCAAAGCCGAACTCATTTTTGACCCCTATAGTCTGTTATAAAGGGCTTATGTCTCTTAAATAAAAACCGGAAAATTCAAACCCGATCGGTATATATTGGAGAAGCATAATGTTACTTCTCTTTATACCAATCCGGTTTGAGTTTTTAGGTTTTTCAGAGGAAAGAAATTACACCCTTCCTTAAGGGGAGGGTTCATTTCATATGGAAGGAAAACCGAAAATTTCAAACCAGATAGGTATAAATAGATTTTTGAAGATTCCTATATATAAAAAATACATGACTGCCTTCATGGGAGAACAGGGTGATTCGTCTTTTGAAACTGCTTTTTTTACAATACTAAACTTCTATAAAGAGAATCGGCGGGAGAGAACAAAGCGTAGAATACCAATCTCATTTTTAATAGTATAAATGCAAGGTCTGCGAGGCCCGTCCACTCCACATCTGTTATTGCCGGAATGATTAACTGTATATCTGTCTTTACCAAAGTTGATATAGGAACCTTCCAATCTTAAAGTCCATGTCTCATCATCCTGCAAGGCTCTTTGCAAATTTTTATCCAAGGGGATTTCAGCTCCAAGGCCAAATACCCAACCTAAATGAATGGAATTATCTTGAAAGGAATCATCAGGATCTCTTTGTGGTGGAGCATCCCGTCTAAAATCTATATCAGTGACAGAATTGGAAATTCGCGCCAAAGCCAACCCGCTATTAGCAAGCAGCGTGACCAGTCCAACATTTTTTTCAAGACCGGCTCGGGCTGTAACAAGCCATAGCACTTCAGATTTTGCCGTTTCATCCAAACCTTCAGGGTCCAGTCTATTTGTTTGAGCTGACATTTTACCGAATGTTCCATCAAGCTCCAAACGGACAGGCAAACCATTGATGGAAGCCTTTTTTCCTATCAAAAAACCTCCCACTGTAGCAGAATCATCGTAATCAACAGATGAGCCGGGATGCCCCCAGTTTGCAAAGCCCTCAACATCCACATGGGTATTTTTTAATTTGCCAGCGCCAACAAAAACACCAAAGTAATAGTCATCGTCATCCTTTTTGTTTAAATCCACTTCTACAAAAACATCTGAGGCTTTTTGTGCTTTTTCCTTATTCTCCGCAGTCTCTTCCGTTGCATTCAGGAAACCCGGAAACATTAGAAAAAGAAAAACCGGTAAAAAGCCATAGGATCGTTTTTTCACAGGAAAATAGCATAAAATTGTAGATAGTATTTTTTTCATTTTTTCTCCTTTTTAGTTTGAAGCTACACTCAAAAAGCCGAAGAATTTTCTAAAATTGCAACCCTTTAAGAGGATATTAAGGCAGTTTCCCCTGTCTTTGTTTTATTGGCAAGAAAAAAAAGTATCATTATATGATTTTTATTAGGGAAGCAGACTTTTCAGACCGGATAAAGTGTTTTCCCAAAAAGAGCTTTCGGAAAGGGTCTTTTTTTTTCTTCATGGGCAGTTTCCCGTAAGGGCTGATCTTGTTTTTGATCTTTTGGAGTGATTGGAAGATTTTTATCAATTTTTTTTGTCTGGAGTGACTTTTTCTTTTCTGATTTTTTTCCGGATTTTTCTTCAAATGGTACAGCCCCTCCATCTAAAAGCTCTTTCCTGATTTCAAGGAAAAGAGAAGTATCAGGCTCTTTTTCTAAAATCCTCTCAATGATAGATAAAGCTGTTTCCCCTGCTTGATTTTCAGCATTAAGATGATCTGGATTTTTAACTGCATCCAAGCTTAATAATCGTTTAACAACTTCCGCCTGCAACTTTCGTCTTTCATCTTTTATAAGAGAATCAATTATAAGAGAATCAATAAAAATGAAACCAGATAGGGCTCTCATCAAAGGCGTATTTCCGTCCGCATCCGGAATGGTCGGATCGGCATCCGCATCTAAAAGTAAGTTCATCGCTGGTAAGACACTCCTACTCCCATAGACACTCCAATCTACGGCTTGAAAAAAAGCTGTTGTTTTACGCATAGAAAAACCCAAGAACCGTAATAAAACACCGTTTGTGTTTGTGAGGTTGATACTATCTTTGACAGCGGGAATCTCCAACAGTCTTTTAATAATGGCCTCATAATTCCACTTTACGGCCACCATCAGTGGAGTATTACCATCTGAATCCGGAACTGTCGGATCGGCTCCCGCTTCAAGCAATAAATTTACAAACTCAAGGCGATTGGTTCGAATCATTATAATAAGCCATGTTTTCCAAGCAGGAGGAAAAGGCTTCTCATCGCTCTTCTTAATTGTTCTTTTTCTTGGTTTTGTTTTTAATTCTTTTTGACCAGCAGGTGTGTTCAAAAGCTTTTGAAATGTATCTATGTCGTTTAACACAGTTAATTTTGCTGAAATAGGAAAGAGAGGGAAATGGTACATCTCACAAGTAGCGCAACGGCCAAAGTTCCAGGGTTTGATATTTTGTCTGACAGAGGGAATTTCCAGGAGCCTGTTAAATATGTCTTTTGCCTCTTTAAGACGAGCGCTACGATATATCCATAGACCACGACTTGCCATTTTAAATACTGTTTTTCCATTTTTATCCGGAATTGTCGGATCCGCTTCCATATCCAAAAGAAAATTTGTCATTACTTTACAGCCTTGTCTTACAGTTAAAAATAAAAGAGTTTCTCCTTTTTTATTTTGCATATTTATGTTTTTTTTGACGGCGGGAGAAGATAATATCTTTTTTAAAATTTTTAAAGATAGAGATTCATCCTCATCTCCATCATAAAAGATACACTTAGAATAGATGCCACTCCCCGGGGGAGGGTCTTGCGCTAAATCCATGAGAAGGTTGTTCCCTTCTCCGTCAGGAATGAGAATATTCACTCCGACTTTTAAAAACACATCCACAGTTTCCGGTCTTATTGCCATAGCTTTCACGAAAGCCTTTCTTCCTTCGGCGGTGTCGGTAACACTTTGTTTAACCGAGGGGATTTTCAATAATCTTTCAAGAAGAAGATTGTGAGTGGAGGCAACAGCCTGAGACAAAGCATTTTCTCCTTCTTCATCTGTAATCAGCGGGTCCGCTCCCGCCGCCAATAACAAATCCACCATTTCCATTCCATAGGAAGTTGCTTCAACTCTCATATCACCTCTCTTAATCATAATCATATAAATAATTCCCAGGAAAGCAGTTCGTTCTTGTCTTATAGAACCACCAAAACCATCTGGAAGAGAGTGTGTTTCTCTTACATTGATAGAAGCTTTAATTTTAGGAATCTCAAGCAGTCTCCTGGCTAAAGCAATATGATTATAGCTTACTGCAAGAAAGAACGGAGTGTAACCAAAGACATGACGATATGTTGAATCCGCACCGGCCTGAAGCAATAACTCCATAATCTCCAGATTACCTTTCTTGATGGATACAGTGAGAGCCGTATCGCCTTTTTTATTTCTGTGATTAAGCTGTGACGCCTCTATTGATTTATCCTGTAAAAATCTTTTAACAAGGTCTGTATAACCCTTTTCCACAGCTATTATAATTGCGGTGTTACCATCCGAATCCGGAACTGTCGGATCGGCGCCGTCCTTAAGAGCTGAGTTAACTTTTTTCAAATCATTTTCTTTAACAGCTTCAAAAAAAAATTTCAATTCAGCATTTGAAAGCGGCTTTTTTACAGGTTGTATGGCGGAAGAATCCGTCTTGCCTGAGGGCTGAATTTGCTTCCTGGAAGCCGGTAAATTTTTATTGTCTGATTGTGTATTTTTTAGCCTGGAATTTTCCTCTTGCGGAGAAACTGATTGATCTTTATCCGATACTGATTGATCTTTGTCTGATGTGGAATTTTCAGATTTCATCACTTCCGAAGGCGCTTCTGGTTTTACATCCAGCTTTGGAAAAAATAGATGACAGGCTGTAAAAAAAGTTAGAAAAAATACCAGAATGGGAATCTTAATCACAGCCATTAGCTTTTTCTACCATTTGAGATATAAAAAATCAACTGCAAAAAGATTCCTTCAAGCAAATCTGAAGTATTCTGTCTGCGACTATATATAGAATAGAATCTAAACCTCATTATTACACTGGTCCGGTTTATCATTGGACGAGGAAAAGGATAGAGGCCCATATAGCGATTTGTTTTTTGGCTTATTCTTTGTCTTATAGAGTGAAGTATCATTTGGAGAAGGCGGGGTTAAAATTCAGCATTGAAAAGTTGAGGGATATTTTAAAGAGGGATCAATACAGTGTGATAGAGGATCGCAGGGGGAGGTTTTACCGGTTTCCTTCTCGGTTGACGGAACCGATGAGGGCCATTTATGAAGCTTTTGGATTGAAGAGGGTGTCTGAAATCACCCCTTTATCCTGAAACCTAACGGAAATGTGTGGCACAGAATAACCTGTAAGTGACTAAAATCATTCAATATCTTTTTTAAAAGTGTCAAAGTCAGGAAAATCACTAACTGAGTTTTTTGCTTGACTCTTTTATGATTTGAACCGATATTATTATTAGCATCCCCCATCCGTTACGACCGATGGGGTACGAGGCGACCCAAAAGGTCGCTTTCGTCTTTTAAGAAAAAGAAATATTTTGCAATCTAAACCTTCCAAAACCCTTAATACAATCGTTTATATTGATGGATTAAACCTTCAATATTCACTTAAAAATACTCCTTATACATGGTTGAATGTCAAAGGATTAGTAGAGAGTATATTAAATCTCTCTTTGCATAAAATATCAAAGATTAAATACTTTACTGCTTTTTCTACAAAGCGTGATTCTGCTCATAGACAATTTATATATTTAAAAGTTTTGAAAACACTGCCAAGTATTGAGATTATACTTGGAAAGCACAAGAAAAGACAAATTATAGGGAGACTTATTGAATATGACCATAGATTGAAAAGAGAGGTCATCACTGGTAAGACAGTAAAGATTTTTAAACCTGAAGAGAAAGAGACAGATGTAAATATAGCCTCTCATATTGTTTATGATTGTTGTAAGGGAAACATTGATTGTATTGTTTTATTATCAAATGACACAGATTTAAAAACCCCTTTGGAATTTGTGAAATATAGATTAAAAAAGAAAGTCGTTATTATTACCCCTACGAAAAGATTAGAAAAATCAGGTGACCCTATCTATCCCAACAAACCTCATATAGAATTGAGAAAATTGTCAAAAGTGAATCTCAGCATAGAAAAGCATCATTTAAAGAGTAGTCAGTTTCCTAACTTGGTAAATGGAATTTATAAACCAAAAGGTTGGTCTTGATATAAGAAATTTTAAAATCCCAGATGTATGTAAAAAAGAAAGAATTGAATGTATTGATATTTACGATTTAATCAAAAGCTTGAAAATAGAATTTACAGCAAAAATAAAAAAATAATATTTCTATAAACTGTCCTTCCTCTCCGATAACCTCCCTCTTATAGGCTCAAAGACTCTTTTGGCTGGTATAACATACTTTATCCCCCTCTCATTCAACCAACAACGAATCCTCTGACTGGAGTAGGTTCTCTTGACAAAGTGACTTTTCAGACACAGCCTAAAATCAGCTAAAAAAAACCTCTTATTTTTTTAAAATCATGTCCAATGGTAAAAGGTCTGTGTGCCAGGAAAAATCCTGTTTTTCATATAAAACAGCCTGTTTCATAGAAAGGTAAATCCCATAGTTTTTTAATATGGAGATAAGCTGTTTTTGTTCTCGGCTGGACCGGCAAAAGTTTTTAAAATTTTCAATTTTCCGCTTTATTAAGCTTTCTCTGTTTTCAATGACCGTTTTTAATTCTGCGAGTTTTTCCTTATTACCGAACACACCAAAGGACAAAAGAAAATTGTCCTGAATATCAACCAGCCTGGCAATTTCCAGTTTATCCATACGACAATCTCCGGAAGAAACCATCCAGGAAAATCCCGTTCCGAAAACTCCCACTGTGAAAATCCATAAAAACAAAACTGAAACCATCTGTTTTTTTGTCATATCTTCTCCTTAAAAAACAAAAGCCAGCCAGGTATCTAAAATCATTTAATTTCCAGGGTAGGAAACAAAACGCACTGGCTGGCTTTAAATTAACATCCTCTGTTTCGTTTATTGACACTCACCCTTTGCGGTATCGCACCATTTTGGAGTACCAGACCCTGTTACAGCGTTATCTTTTGTTGCTGTCCAAGTACCATCAGCAGAGTTGTATTCGTGACATTCAGACGCCCAATTACCACCTGTAAGTTTTAGAGCGGAAACACATAGTTTTGACTTTGCATCTGATCCGGCATTACATTCGTTAGCTGTTCCTGCTGCAGTGGCATAAACAGCCGATCTTGCTTTGCAGGTGTTTACAACTCCGTCAATTGTGTGATGCCCGCAATCTCCGGTACCATTACCAAAGCTACCTCCTCCGGCAAGGCAAGCCTCCGCCGCTTTTCTCATATTTACAACCTCAGCTTCCACGGCTCCGATATTGGATTTAATCCGATACTTGTTATAAGCCGGTATGGCTACACTGGCCAGAATCCCAATAATCCCAACAGTGACTAAAAGCTCAATCAGTGAGAAACCTTTGCTTCTGTGCTCTTTTTTGATGTCCCTTTTGTGGAACTTTATGGACTTGATCCAAGTTGTTCTTTGAGCCTCTTCATGACCCGAATCCGAACTTTCCTTATGTAACATAATGAAAGTTATCGGAGATTTGATGTTTTTCATTTCTTACCTCCTTGAAAAATAAATAACTGAACCTTATTTTCTTATGAAAAGCCGTGTTTTCTCAAGAAGAATCTCTTTTTAAAGCCTTGAGAGCATCTTTTAGTCTAGGTTTTTTATGCCAGGCTGAAGGTTCTTATTCTTCCCCATTTTATAGAAATTGCTTTAATTTTAAGGCTTTACAAGAATTGTGGTGGCCCGAAAACTTGTTGGGTAAGAATGGAACGGGGCCTTAAAAAACAACCTAAAAAATTTTGTTTCAATCTGGAACATAAAAGCAAAATCCGTTAAAAAATAAGTTTTATACACTTTTCAAGTAAAGACCGGTGGGGTAGGGGACTGCGTAAATGGGCAAAATAAGATGAAGTCGCTTTTCAAAAAGCCTTCGGTTTGAAGGTGGGTTTGTTCACTAAAGAGGCGCTGTCTCCCGTGGCTCGGATCACAAAAAGACCCTGCCTTTCCGCAAAAGCAGCCGCTTCCGCATCACTTTTTAAATAAGCCACAGCTCCGTAAATGGTTTCGTTTTTATATCTGAAAAATAAATTTTTAAAGATTTTTAAGGTATTCATAAAATGCTTCACATCATCGGGCCTTAAGGTGGTTTTTACCTCCACAGCCACCACTTCCTTCCCGTTGGCGGCAATAATATCAATCTCTCTTTGCTCCAGGTTTCCGTTTTCATCTCTATAAGACCTTTGCAGGCGGGAATAGGTTTCATTCACATCTATACCACGGGCTTGAAGAAGCTCTATAAGCTTGCCCTCAACTAAAGATTCCACTAACTTGCTCCATTGACTGTTGAATAAATTATAAATTTTATCAATCCGCTTTCCTGATTCCTTCATCTGTCTATCCGTTTCTTTCATTTGTCTGTCTGTTTCTTTCATCTGTCTATCCGTTTCCTTCATCTGTCTGTCTGTTTCCTGAAATCGCCTGTTCCATTCTTCATTTGCTTTTTCTCTTTTTCTTTCATTCTCTTGCAAAATTTTTTCATTTTCTCGCAAAAGTTGCCAAACTTCTTCCGGTGTGGCCGGTTTTTGTTCATGGATTTTTGTTTTCATAGGACTCCTTTTGCTGGAAGGCCGCTAACAGCCTTCAGTATAACTTTTCTTCCTATTCAAAGCAATACAGACTCCAGCAAAACAAGTCTTTTCCGCAGTTTTTCCTTTGATTGGAAACTTGAAAATTCGTATTTTGAATTTTTTAGATTTTTTCTCTTAGATAACACCTTAAATTTTCAAGCCGGATGGGTATAAACCGACACAGAGTTAAAATCTCCGATAACTTTCATTATGTTACATAAATAACAAAATTCAGCCTAAAAACCCCAAAAACAGCCGTTTTACATTTTTAAATAAAGATTTCAAATCATTTTACTTTCCATAAAATCTCTACTCAATTATTCTTCGGATTCAAAAAAATAGAAGACAGTTATTGTTTCATTCGCAAATATTAAGGAGTTATTGAATTTGTTTCTAAGATTTTAGTATAAATCGTGCTCTTTCTTTTCTCAGCATTTCATAAGGTGTCATACATTTAATTTGAAGGCCAATACAAACATTCGGGATTTTAATTTTTTTCTTTGTATTGGCTGTGACTTCATTTGTAACAACAGTGTAGTTTTTTGATTTTGCATGTGCTATAAGGTAATAATCTGCGGCTTGAAGAAATATATTTTTAGCCCCTTCCTCATAATCTTGTTTATTTATCCAATGACTGACTTCAACTAAAGCTTTTAATACTTTCTCGTCAGGTTTTAAAAAAAACTTTATCCCTTGTTCTTTTGCCCATTTTGATAAATCATCTTCCATGGCTTTCAATTCATCACTCACTTTCTCAATACTAAATAATTTTTGTTGAGAGTTACCTTTAATAAGCCAATCCCAAAAAGCAGGACAAAAATCCATTCCATAATATAGATTCTTGGCTTGAATAAAAATGTTGGCATCAAGCAAATAGGCCATTAAACTTTTACTCCAACACTTTTTCCAGCTTTCTTAAATGTTGACATTTTCTTTATACCAAGCAATTGAAAAGACTCTCTAAAAGAGGTATGACCCTCTAATGTGTGAGATACCAATGCTCTTGTAAAACGAGGGCTGACACGCACACCTAAAGTGAGAAAAAAATCCCCACCACCTTTATTCTTCTTTTGTATAACCTTTAATTTTTTTAACTCTATTTCGTACTGTTTGGAAAATTCTTTAGCTGTTAATTTTTTCATATCGTAAATACGGCGCAGGATAACCAGAGAACTAACTTTGAAATGCTTTGCAAGTCGTTGGACTTCATCAGATAAATCAAGTTTTTTGATTGTATTACCATATAGCTGACGAATTAGATTAAGAGGTACAAGCAACTCTGCGGCTACTTTATTACACCAGCTTTCAATTTCATGATCGGGAATGATAAGAGCTTGAGCATCAGACACACCTGTTTGATTGATCCATAAGTGAGCCAACTCATGGGCAATTGTGAACATTTGGGCGGCTTTAGTATCAGCCCCGTTAATAAAAATCAGAGGGGCTAAAGAATCAGATAGAGCAAAACCACGAAATTCTTTTGGATTTAGTTTACGGTGAGTATTGTTTCCCACAATTCCATTGACCATAACAAGAATACCTACAGAGTTGGCTTGTTCAATAAATAATCTGAGAGCGCTTGTCCATGTCGTTAATTCGTTTCGCTTTTCAATACTGAAGTTTAAAACTTTACGGATGTTTTCAGCCGTCTTGATAATATTACTGGCTAAAGGACGGACAGAACCAATGAAATCAAGAGATTCTTCCTTCATAGAACGCATATAATCCCTATACCAATCCTGACGCCTCTGACAGATATAAAGCGTATCTAAAAGGTCAGGACTTAGATTCATTTGACCCATATTAGGCATTTTGCGGAAATCAGGAATAGGGATTCTTTCAACAGGAGGTTTATCTAAAAAAAGATAACCTATGGGGGTATGAACTGTTTTAGCAAATTTTTCTAATTGCTTTAGTGTTGGTTTAGCCTCACCGGTTTCCCATAATTTTAATTTAGGGAATTTCTTATAAAGATTCTGAACGCTCTGGCCACTCCGTTTTTGTGCCCAATGCAAAAGGGTCGGCTTTACAGCTACATAATTCATAGATTATTCTCCAGTAGATTTTATTTTATCTTTAATAATAAAAAAGCTCAAATTGATTTTTTCATAGCCTTTAACTCTCTGTCTCCTTCTTGAATTGATTTTTTAAGTGCCTCCATTGCCCTTTGACCTCCGGAACCATATCGGCCTCTAACAACTATTTCTTCTAATTCCTTATCAGGAAATGTTATTTTGGAAGCAGGCGATCGATCCAGGCACAACTACAGGAAAAAAGCACCGGAATTAAAAACAAATACCAAAATTTCATTATATAAATATATAGTTCATTATCTCACCTTGTCAATAAAACAACATTTTCTATTTTTTTCTTAATTCTAACAGGAGAGAGATATATCACACGCCCTTTAGGGCAAGAAGCTTCCTCTTTAAAATTCAAAAATGATATTTCTTTTCTTTGAATGTAAAAAAATGAACTCCATTCACTATGAAAACCCTCAAATCTTAAACAGGATGAATATAAAGTATGAAACTTAAAGATTAAAATGTTGTGGATTAAAAAAGATCATTTGACCAGAGTTTTTTAACAAATAGAGAGTAGTTTAAAATTTCTATACCATCTGTTTTCTTTCTTTTTTCTGTAGTTTCCGGTTCCATAACAAAACGGGCTTGAGGCTCCATACAAACAACAATTCTTTTTTTCAAAGAAGGGTACTCCTTTTTTAGTTCTCTTAAACCTTTTAAATCATGGTAAGAAATTTTTTTTGAAGCTTTGGCTTCAATGGCAACTTTCATAGCTCCTACAATGAAATCCACTTCCACACCATTGGACAGTCTCCAATAGGAGAGATTATCAGAATGCTCTTTATAGCTCAGATAGGTTCTTAATTCATGATGAATCCAATTTTCAAAAGCTT
>JAPOOY010000141.1 GCA_026713205.1 Bdellovibrionales bacterium | reverse complement strand
TTGAAGTAAGCTCTTTATCTTCAGAAAGAGAGCCTATCTCTAAAATTCGGCTTGTCTCTGTTTTTGTCTCGTATCCGGTAAATTTTGTTTCTTTAAGGCCCCTTAATAAAGCCAATTGGGAAAGCCCTTGAAGCAAATTTTCCTGATCCCCCTGACCTGTCTTTTTTTCAAAATCGGAAATTTGCTTTTCTTTCAATTTTTCCACTTCCTCCAGATTGACCTGATAGCCTTGTTCCTCAGCCATGAGTCGTGTCAAATCAAACGGAAGACCATGAGTGCTGTAAAAATACCATACCAAGGAAGAATCAAGACACTTCTTATCCTGTGATTTTTCAATGACTGCCTGTAATTTTTCTATGGACAAAGAGCCATACTTATTAAATATCTCTTTGCTTTTTTTAGATGCGTTCTGAAGACCTGATTTTTCTGTATCAAGAAACTCAAAATTTTTTACTTTCATTTCTATACTGCTCTTGGGGATTTTAGCTTGAATAAAATCAGAATCCTTTGAAAGCTCCTCAAAAAGCTGTTCCTTCTCTTCACCCTTGTTGATTTTCTTATACAACTGCAAAGACTTTAATTCATGAAGATCCGTCCACTTCTCTTTTTTAGAAAAAGTCTTTATTGCAAAACTCAAGCTTTCAGAGAATTGTTTATCCTCCGCCTCTATATGAGAAGTGATGAGTCCGACCTCTCTCTCCAGCTCAGGATAAATGTCTTTCATAAGGGATATAAGAGCTTCAGCTCCTTTTTGCGGCAAATTCACTTTTGGGTTTAGTTTATGGCTGTAAAAAAAAGCTCGTCTTAAAATCCGGCGCAGAACATAACTTCGCCCCTCGTTCCCTGGAAGGACCCCATCACTCATTAAGAAAGCCGCCGCACGACTGTGATCCGCCAGCACACGAAAGGCCATTTGTTTTTCATTTTGGTCCGTTTCCGTAAAGTCATATTTACAGCCGGAAGCTTTTTCCAAAGAGGAAATGATCTCTTTAAAATAATCTGTGTGATAGTTGCTCTTTTTATTCTGTAAAATGGCACAAAGCCGCTCCAAACCCATCCCTGTATCCACACAGGGAACAGAAAGCTTTTCTCTCTTCCCGCTTCCCTTATCATCAAATTCCATAAAAACCAGATTCCAAATTTCTATAAGTTGGCTGGGGTCCGGGGTTTTTTCCTTTCCTCCATAATAATGAATTTCCGTGCAGGGGCCGCAGGGGCCTGTGTCTCCCATTTGCCAAAAATTATCTTCTTTCCCCATGCGGTAAATTTTATTTTCAGGAATCTTCTGTTCATTTCTCCATATTTCATAAGACTCTTCATCTTTTTCATAAACACTGACCCATAAATCTTCCAAAGGCAGTTTTAGCTTTTGTGTAAGAAACTCCCACGCTAAACCGATAGCCTGTTTTTTAAAATAACCGCCAAAGGAAAAATTCCCCATCATTTCAAAAAAAGTGTGATGATAGGAAGTCTGACCCACATTTTCCAGATCATTATGCTTTCCTCCGGCTCTGAGGCATTTTTGTATGGTAACGACATTCTTTTCCGGAGGTTTTTCAAGACCTAGAATAACTGATTTAAATTGATTCATCCCTGCATTCACAAACAACAGGGAGGGATCTTTTTGAGGAATCAATGAAGAGCTGGGAAGAATCTTATGTCCCCGCTCCTTAAAAAAATCCAGAAAAATTTTTCTAATTTCAAAATGTGTCATAATTCAGGTTTTTTTAACAAAAAAAGTATATATCAATCGGGTTTAAATTTTAAGGCTTTCTTTCTGTGGACCTATACCAATCGGGATTGAATTTTTCGGGCCTATGTAGTCGAGTCTGAAAAACTCACTTTATTTCCAATAAACTCATACGGTTTATGCGCTTTTCCTCCTTACATCCCGTATTACTCGCCCCAACCAAGTCCTCTGCCTTTTCACTGAGGCTCTTCCCCTTCTGTATTGCTTTGCATGGAAATGCCTCGCCGATTGGGCCACCTCCTTCTTCCCCTTGAACTTATAGCTCTGTCTCAACGAGTGCATCTTTCATGTTTATAAAAGAAAAGAGTACCGCCCCCAACTCTAATTGATGTCCTTGGCTTTCTGAGGTTTTTGGTTTCATGTTGCCTCCCAACAGAGATGTTTTTTTGCAAGCTTTTAAGCCTTTAAAGCTTTTTTCTTGCAATTATTTTCCCCTGAATTCCATATAAATTCAAGTGATTCTAATAAGTTGTGACTTTTTCACGACCGACTTCTTAAGGAGCTTTCAAAGAAAACTATTGTTTTTTGCTTTAGTCTTCAATTAAAAAATCTGTTGAAAAACCATATACATTGCAATAAAATCTACCTTAGAAAGGAGGTGAAAAATGTCCGAAAAGAATTTCCATGTTGTAAGATTAGGAAAGGGCTGGTCTGTTAAAAGTAATGGGCGTGTGTTATCTTCACATAATACTCAACAGAATGCTGCAAAAAGTGCAGTCGTAAGAGCTAAAAGAATTAAGTCTGAAGTTGTAATTCACGGTAGAGATGGAAGAATACGATCTAAAGACTCCTATGGAAATGATCCATTTCCTCCGAGAGATAAAGAATACTAATGTCTCTTGTTTGTGAAAAATGCGTGGAAAGTGATCCAGGTTTACAGAAATTCATAGTTACTAGAGGACAATTTTCTAACAATTGTAGCTATTGTAATATAAAGTCTAATAGTAAAAAAATTGAGTTAGCATTATTAACTAATCATGTTCTTAATTGTTTAAAAGAATCCTATCAAATCAAAGAATCAAAACCAGAAAAATATGAAACATTGTCTAGTTTTCTGGAAAAATATTTTCCTAGTCAGGAAAAAAACCTACTTCAAGATACCGAATCTTTAATAAGGAAAGAAATTGGAGAAGTATATTTGATTGAGAAAATGCTTATTAACACTTGGGATAATTTTTCTAACTATACAAAAACAGAAACCAGATTTTTCTTTTCCCCTAAAGCTAAGATTTTAGAAGAGGCAATGAAAATAATAAAAAATAATAACTTGATACAAAAAATAAAACCAATTGATAAAAAGAGAATATATAGGGCTAGAGCTTTTACAGAAGGTAATCGTATTGTATATGATCTTAGGAGAATGGGACCTCCAGAACCAGAAGATACTATAAATATCTCTAATAGGATGAGTCCTCCTGGTGTGCCAGTTTTCTATGCCTCTTTTGACAAAGAAACTGTTTTATCTGAAATTTCTCGAAAAGGCCGGGAAGGGTGTGCATATATTTCAGAATTTCATTTCTTAAAAGAAATAACTATTATTGATCTGACTTTATCAATTGATGAATCATTGCCAAGTTTTTTTGATATAGACAAAACTAAGCGGGAGAAAAGAAGTGATTTAATTTTTATCCAAGGGCTTTCAGCAAAATTATCTGAACCGATAGATAAGGATGGCCGAGAGCATACAGATTATGTTCCAACACAAATTTTAGCTGAATATACAAAAAACAAAGGCATTCATGGTATAATTTATGAAAGTAGCAGAAATCTTAAAGGTAAAAATATAGCCTTGTTTTTTTCTCAAAAGAATATTTGTGTAGATAAGAAAAATTCCATTAAACCAAATATATATTTAAAATTTATTAAAGACAATAGAACCTATAGCCTTCCTTATGGATTATGAGTTTTTATATTTGTATTGTTCTTGACCTGCTCTATTTCAACTAAATAGTCGAGTCTGAAAAAGTCAGTTTAAGAGAGCAAAAAAATCCTTTTTCTTAACTAATATAAAAAAACTTAAGAGTGAAAAAAGTCACATTATTCAAGGAATTATATTAAGCCGCCGATAGGCTTTGTATGCGTAGTTTTATTTTATGGTTATTTCTTTTTTGTCAGTCTGGTTATTCTGCTCCTAACTGCAAGAAACTTTTAGAATATCATAATAATGAAAAAGATAAGTTCAAAAAAGTTGTCGCTACTGAAAATGTAGCAAAAGCCCTCACAAATAAACTCCGTACGGAAGGATTCAATGCTCTTGATGTTAATGCCAGAGATACAGAAACCACAAGAAAAGCCATAGCTGCCCTAAGCAAGGCCAATGCCGTTACAGGTAAAGCCCATATAACCTTAAGCAAATATCAGTTAGATACAAGCAAAGCTATAGATACTTTGGAAATATCCAAAACCATAGCTGCCCTAAGCAAAGCCCAGGCCGTTGTAGGTAAAGCCTATATGACTTTAAGTAAATATCAGTTAGATACAAGTAAGGCATTGGCTGCTTTTGAAATATCAAAGGCTCAGGTAATTTCCAATGAAGTCACTAACGCTATAGCTGCTGTAAACAAAGCCGTATCTGTCTTAATGTCTTCATATAAAAAATACATTTCTTCTTTAAAAACTCATTGTCCAAAGTTAAAACTTTGATCCATGAATCTATAGCATATAAATTGCAAAAGTTTTCACTGGAAAAAGTCCTCTTTATAACAAGCCTGACGAAGCTTAGAAGGATTGAATTTGCTTCCCGCTTTTCAGGAAACTATGCCAATCCTGGATTGTTTTAAACTTGATACGATTCTGTTGTGAGGGAGACGACATTATGATTAATTTCACAATTTTGTGTTGAACTGGAACTATATTTATATACTTTTTTCCTGCCTAAAGCAATATCCATTTGCTCCAAAATATTAGCAGTTTCTTTTAGAAGGCTGTCTGTTTCTTTGTATAACTCCAAAGCTTCAGTATTCCGGTCCAGAGCAGACTTGGGCAGAACTTCTTCAGCCGCTAGCTTTGATTTTCTTTTTTCCATATCCTATTATTGTTATTTTAGACCCTGGAATCAACAAAATTAACCAAAAATCAAGGAAAAAAGGCCTTTAACGATTTTTCAGCTTTTTTCCGGTGATTAACTTTGCAAATCAGGCGGGAACGGATTTTAAACAAACTGAAAGAGATGCCAGACAAACTTTGGAGCAGGTTAAAGCTCATTCTGAAGAGCAGAAAAAGCAAATGGAAAATAAAATGAAAGGGGCCGAATCTATTTTAGAATCCATGAGAACTGCCTCTGCTGAAGCAGGAGTATCTCAAAATGCCATTCACTATTCAAATGCTCAGAAAGGCCACTCTGAACAAGCTCAAAAATGGTATAAATGGAACCAAAATTTACTTATTGGCTTGATTGTTTTCCTATTCATTACTGGTATGCTCTTTGTGTCCTTTAAAGGAAAAGAAACCCTTGTGCTGGGTTATCTGGAGATTGCAGTTTTAATAATAACCAACCTGTGGATTTACACTATAAATTTTTGTAATAAAAATTTCCATGCGGAAAAACACAACGAAACTGTGAATGCTAATAAAGCCAAAACTCTTACCACTTTCCGCTCCTTTGTTAATGCAACTGAAAAAGACAACATTAAAAATCAGACTTTACTTTTCATACTCCTCAGGGTTTTTGTTGTCAAGAGCAGAATGTATCCACTTTGTATTATAAAACCTCTCAATGTAATCAAAACACTCTTTTTTTATCTCATCTAAACTAAGTCTCCCTGAACCTATCCTGTTTATCAACTCAGACTTTAAAGAAGGTGACGGCTTTTTTTAAAATGTCTCTTTCGGCTTTGAGCCTTTTGTTTTCTGCACGAAGTTTTTTCATCTCAATGCCGTCTTGACTAAAAACAGAAGAACCTTCTTTCTTAAATTGCCTGACCCATTTACTTAAAGTGGGTTAACTGAGACCCAACTCTTTGGACACTTTACTGGAGGAGGAGCGGTCTTCAATCACACATCTTACGGCCTCCTTTTTGAACTCCTCTGAGTAATGCTTCTTGGTGGGTGTTTCATTGTCCCTCCTCCCGGCATCACCGGACTTTAATACGACGCCCCAAACCTTACAACTGTCCATATATGGGGGACATTCCAAACTTGTTTTTTTAGAGGATTGACATGGTTTTTAAAATGAATACTATACATTAAAAAGGTGGTTTATATGTATGAAATTCATACAACTTATAAAGATAAAATTTATAGTGGGAATTTTGAAATAAAAGGTGATTCAATTATTGTTCATTACAACGGAAGAAAGAAAGGAACACGAGTCATGGGAAGCCCAGAGAACATAAAAGCAAATGAAACATTAGCAAAACAGCTCTTAGAGGATTTAATCAGACCACCAAATGAAAGACCAACTTATTTAAGGGGATAATGTATTCCCAAGTAAAGTCTAAGAACCATTTTTAACATTTAATGATTTTTTAAGTTACGGCTTTTTCTTCTTTTTCCAAAAATTATAATATTTGAGGACGCTTTTTAAACGGAGGTTATAGTCCCAGGTTCTATGAAAAGTTTCAAAGATATGGATAAGTTGTTTTTCAGAAAGTCCGTAAAGATGAGCTACTACAGCATCTAATTCATAAATTATATTGTTCTTTTTTTCTTCGTCCAATTCACTACATTCCATGCCTACAGCTTCAACCCATTCAGTGAATCGCTCATCAGGAGAAGCCAAGCGACCAAAAAGAGTAATAACTCTTTTCCAAAGAGGATTTTTTCTGGAAGGGTGGGGAATTGGAAAAGTGTTAAGAAGACAAAAGCCAACATTATTTGTAGAAACAAAATAAACGAGCATACCAATCCAAAAGAATAGAGCTTAAAATTCCAAGTAAAAAGGCTTCATCTTTTTCATCTCCCATTGGAAATAGAAAATAAGGTGCTTTATGAACCAAAAAAACTTCAGGAGGTATAAGGCTGACATGAATTGTTCTTGGACGATCTGCACTTCCAACATCACGAAAAGCGATCCTTGGTTTAAAGCAACTATCCCTTATGTAATCAAGAGAAAACTCTGAATACACACTTCTTTGCTTTTTATAGCTATTAAGTCTTTTTTGATAAAGCCAATTATTAACTTTCTCAAGTTTAGCATAAGCATAATATATAAATTGTGTAAATATTTTTTCTTATGAAGAACCGGAAAATTTCAAACCGGAGGAGTATAATTTGATTTGCCGCCTCTTGATAAATAGAAGTAAGAAACAATCTGAGTTTTCTTGCATCTTACAGAGTCATTTCGTCATACACTTTACCGGAAATTTTATCCTTTAAGCTAAAGGACATAACCTTTCCAAAGACTTTATCCAGCAGCGAATCATCCTTTTTCAGGGCCACTTTATAAACATCCCTGGTTTTAAACCGACCCATAATATAATCATCACCACATTGGATGCCATCCACCAATCCTAATTTTAAAGCCTCCTCTCCCAGCCAGGCTTCTCCCGTGGCCACTTTATCAAAATCCAAATCTGTACGATATTGCTTCAAAAAACTTTGAAATTGTTCATGAACTAAATTGATCTGCTCTTGCAGTTTCTCCTTTTTTTCCTCAGTGACCTTACTGAAGGGTGTGAGAGTTCTCTTGTACTTTCCGGCCGTTAATTCTTCATAAGTGATAAGATTTTTTTTAAGAAGATCATGAATGTTTGGGATACCATATAAAACACCAATTGAACCAACAAAAGCAAAGGGGGCGGATAAAATTTTATTCCCCACACAGGCCATTAAATAACCACCGCTGGCGGCGACCTTATCCACGCAAATAGTGAGGGAAATCCCATGATCTCTCAACCGTTTAAGCTGGCTGGCCGCAAGGCCATAATGAGCCACGGAACCACCACGGCTTTCCAGAAGTACAATCACTTCATCTTCCGGTTTCGCAATTTTCAGTATCAAGGAGATCTCTTCACGGAGATTGTCCGTTTGAGAGGCCATTTTGTCACCGATAAATTCCAACACATAGCTTTTTGGAACAGTGGTTTTCGCTTCTTTAGCCTTTTTTTTCTTTAAATCCTTTAAATAAAGTTTCCATTTCTTTTTATCAAGGATATGACCTTGTAACTCTGTTGTGTAGTTGTTCAATTTGTCTTTTAAATCTTCAAAATACAGCTTTTTCTTTTTCCTGTCCTTGAAATTCCTGGCCTGTGCAACTACCAGAGGAATTAGAATAACGGCTAAAAGGCCGATCACTATAATAAGAGCTTTCAGCGCAAATAAAAGAATTTCCCCAGACCATCCCATAACTCACTTTCCTTACCATGAAGATTGAGTCCCCGTCAAGATAGCTCTCAGCCTCTTTGGTTTGAAGCCTATAAACTGCTTTGATAATGGGAACAACATCATCTTCGGTCCATTCGGGATATGACAGAGGCCTATAAACTGCTTTGACAATGGGAACAACATCATCTTCGGTCCATTCGGGATATGACAGAGGCCTATAAACTGCTTTGACAATGGGAACAACAT
>JAPOOY010000111.1 GCA_026713205.1 Bdellovibrionales bacterium | reverse complement strand
TGTGGCAAAACGCATGTTTGAATTTTTGACCCCTAGAGTCTGTTATAAAGGGTGTAAGCATTTTTTCTTATGAAGCACCGGAAAATTTCAAACCGGACCAGTATAGTCTTTGTTATTTAAAGAGGTTCTAAATGTTCAGGAAAAGTTTTATTCCCTTAAGCAGTAAAGAGCAAAGCCGTGAGCTGGATCGGCAGGCGGCCTCTTGGAATTTAACGGGAGAGTTTTTAATGGAAAATGCGGGCCGTGTTTCCGCCACCGAAGCTTCCAGGCTGTTTCCCAGTCGGTCTTTTTTGATTTTGTGTGGTTCAGGAAATAACGGAGGGGACGGATGGGTGATGGCTCGTTACCTTAGGGAATTGGGGAAATCCGTGTCCGTTTTTTCTACGGAAAGCTTAAGTGAATTATCCAAAAGGAACGGGGATCAAGCTATTAAGATGGGAGTTCCATCACACCCTCTACAGGAGTTGTGTGCTGAGGATTTAAAAAATCAGATTGTGGTGGATGCCCTTTTTGGAGTGGGATTGTCTCGTCCTGTGGAGGGGGTTTTTGCTCAAGCCATTTCATTGGTAAATGCTTCCAAAGAGGCTGTTATTTCCTTGGATATACCTTCCGGTCTTTGCGGAAACACCGGGCAAATTTTAGGTGAGGCGGTTAAGGCTGATCACACCTTTTCCTATGGCTTGGGTAAGCCGGGGTTTTACATTGGAAAAGGGCCGGGTCTGGCCGGGCAAATTCAGGTATTTCCTATTGGTTTTCCGGATGAATTGCTCAGCAAGGTTTGTGACACTTTTTTTCTGGTGGAAAAGAATACCGTATCTTTACCTGTTTATGAGGATGAAGCCAATAAATCCCATCGTGGACACACTTTAATATGCGCCGGTCGGGAAGGTTTTTGGGGGAGTGGAATTTTAGCCTGCCAGGGAGCTTTCATTGCCGGAAGCGGGTATGTGACCTGGGCCGGCCAGGGGCTTCCTGATATTATAAAAATACCTGAAGTTCTTACTGTAAATATAAAAGATTCAAAGATTTTATATAAAAAAACATCTGTCGCCATAGGCCCGGGAATCGGTATTGAAAAGTCGGTGGGAGATTTAATTAGGTTGCTGAAAGATCAGGATCAGCCTGTTGTTTTGGATGCGGATGCTCTCACTTTTTTAAGTCAAAATACTTCCCTTTTTCCCTTAAATTTTCATTTTGTGCTCACACCCCATACGGGAGAGCTTTCCCGTATTCTGGCTGTTTCTTCAGAAGAAATAGGGAGAGATCGCCTGCGTTTTGCAAGAGAAGGGGCGAAACAAACAGGGAGCTGGATTGTTTTGAAGGGGTTTCATACAGTTGTATCTGATGGGAACAAATGTTGGATTGTTAATTCAGGAAATTCCGCTTTGGGCAAGGCGGGGACGGGAGATGTGTTGACAGGTTTAATAGCGGGGTTTTTAGCTCAGGGTTTAAGTGTGCGGGACGGAGCGCTTTTGGCCGTGGCGGCTCATGGCGAAACGGCGGAGGAATGGTGTCGCTCCGGCCGTGATGTTAATTCCTTTTCCGCCAGTGAGGCGCTTCGCCTTCTTCCCTCGGTTTTATTTAAAATGAGACAAAATGCCGGTTGAAAATATCAGTCGTCTCAACCATTGGCAAACCGGCGGCGCGAGAGGAAGTCATGTTTGTTGAAAATATCAGCCATTGGCAAACCGGCGGCGCAAGGGGAAGTTATGTTTGTTGAAAATATCAGCCATCTCAGCCATTTGAAGACTCTGGCCCATAAGATGGTAAAAGAATTTAAAAATCCCCAGCTTGTGCTTTTACAGGGAGCCTTGGGAAGTGGAAAGAGCCAGACGGTTCGGTTTATGTGTGAAGCTCTGGGTTGTTCGGAAGTTCATTCTCCGGCCTTTACCTTAATAAATACTTACGAGGGAGGGATCACCCATATTGATCTTTATCGCTTAAATAATCCTAAAGATTTGGAATCCACAGGCTTTTGGGATGTGTTTGCCCACTCCCATTTGGTATTTATTGAGTGGGCGGATTTATTGGAAGAGAGTCTCCCTGCCTGGCCCACATTGTTTTTGAACCTTGAAATGTCCCCTGCTGGACAGCGCTTTTTAAAATGGAAATGGTCTTAGATTTTATACAGGGTTCATCTAAAATATCTTCCAGTTTTAACCACAAAACTCACACACGATCGTATATGGACAACGGGATTTATATATAAATCCCGAATATTCGGATAAGATTTGAATTTTTAGGTGTTGATTATAATTTTATTAAATTTAACCTTGTAAAATTTAAAGTTTAAATTTAAAATACCCAATATGTGGATTGATAGAGAGATTTCATCAAAGCTTCTTGGTTTAAGCAAATCAGCAAAAGTTATTTTACTCACGGGCCCGAGGCAAACCGGTAAATCCAGCCTGCTTAAGAACAGTTTTCCAAAAGTACAGTATATAAGTTTGGACAAACCTTCCACAGCTTATAGAGCTGAACATTCAGGAGAGGATTTTTTAAGAGAACTTCCATCTCCTGTTATTATAGATGAAGTTCAAAATGCTCCCTCTTTATTTCGGCATATTAAATTTTTTGTGGATCAATATAAAAATAAGAAGTTTTTTTTAACAGGATCGCAAAATTTTACTCTCATGGCTCAAGTCTCTGAATCCCTTGCCGGTCGCGTGGCCTTATTGGATCTACACTCTCTTTCTCTTCTGGAGTTAAAGAACCATTTTAATTTTAAGTTGAATCAAAAAAAACTTATAGAACTGATGTTTAAAGGCGGATACCCGGAAGTTTGGAGCAAAAATCTTAACATAGATGAGTTTTTTTCAAATTATGTGAGCACCTATATTCAAAAGGATATCCGCCAAATTATAAATGTAAAAAATCTCTATGATTTTGAAAGATTTATGAGTCTTCTGGCCTCCAGAGTGGCTCAACTGCTGAACTACAATAAAATGGCATCTGATATCGGTGTCAGTTCCGTAACCATCAAGTCATGGGTCAATGCCTTGGAGGCTTCAAATGTTTTGTTTGTTCTCAAACCTTTTTACAGAAACTTAGGTAAGCGTCTGGTAAAAAGCCCTAAAGTTTATTTTACGGATTCAGGTCTGCTTTGCCATCTTATAGGTTTCCGACAAAGGGATGAATTAAAGGATTCCAGTTTACTTGGCAGTTTATTTGAAAATTTTGTTTTGGGGCAGATTCTTCGGGCGGCAGGTAATAAAGGTAAAAAGGCCAATTTATTTTTTTACAGGGATCAATGGGGACATGAATTGGATTTTATTCAACCGGTAGGAGAGAAATTTCACCTTTATGAATGTAAATGGAACGCTAATCCCAATGTAAACTTAAAAATTTTCTCTGAGATAGAGTCTCTCGTTGGTAAAAAAAATATTCTCTCAAAAAATATTTTTTCCTCTGTCACAGAATCTTACTCCAATAAAAATGTTCGTGTTATATCTTTAAATGATGAAAAACTTATATAATGAATGCACACCATGTAATCCCTCTCTGTTTTCTGAATGGAGGGTGTAATCCTTCTTTTATACCAATCGTGTTTTAGTTTTCCATTTTCTTATCCCAGCTTTAGAGATGACTTTCAAAGCCAAAGGGAGGTTAAAAGTTCAGATATGCGTTTTGCCACAGAGCAACCTTCGGTCGCTACTGTGTCAAAGCCGAACTCACTTTTAACCTCCCTTTGGCCTTGAAAGTCATGAGCAAAACCGGAAATCTCAAACACAATCAGTATATCTTGTCAGAAGACTTCTTGCCCCTTTGTGTTGGTTTGTTTTTTAAACATACCAATTTTGAAGAAGCTTTTTTATAGACACACCATCTTTTTCGGTGGCTGCCAACACTGTTCTCTTGTCCCATCACTTTTCAACATAGGAACCCAAATTTCAAACCGGACCGGATAAGAGATTGAAATTTCTTGATTTTTAATCTTAAAAATCGGAATATACGAATTAGATTTGAATTTTGAGATTTCTATATAAGGATATTCTTTTGTATATAAAGAACCTCAAAATTCCAGCGGGAAGAGAGAGTGGACTGTTACTTAAAAAATTGAAGCAAACAAGGTGTTATTGAAGATGGGTTTTTTGGAAGATCATATTTTACGCTTGGCCGGAGTGACGGAGGCCAGCGCTTTAGCCTGCTTTCCCCTCATTGGAAAAGGGGATGGGGAAGGGGCGGACCGGCTGGCCGTGGATGCCATGAGAGCGGCCTTTCAATGTCTTCCCTTAAGTATTCGTGTGGTCATAGGAGAAGGGGAAAGGGATAAAGCTCCTCGTCTTTATACGGGAGAAAAGCTGGGGGATTTTAAATCCTCTTTGAAAGTGGATGTGGCCGTGGATCCTCTGGAGGGAACTGCTCTTTGTGCCCGAGGAGAGGGAGGGGCCTTATCTGTGATGGCTTTAGCTCCACGGGGCTCCTTGTTTATGGCTCCGGATATTTACATGAAAAAGATCGCCTGTGGCCCGAAGGCGGCAAAAGCCATTGATCTAAAGGCCAGCACACGGGATAACATTCTTGCTGTGGCTTCCGCTCTTGGGAAAAAACCGGAGTTCATGTCTGTGGGGGTATTAGATCGTCCGAGACATGAAAAGATGATTTCTGAAATTCGTGAAACGGGAGCTTCCGTTTATCTTGTGGAAGACGGGGATGTGGCCCTGGCTTTAAATACGGTATTATCTTCTCTGGATTTGCTGATGGGAACAGGCGGGGCGCCGGAAGGGGTTTTAGCCGCTGTGGCCTTAAAGTGTTTGGGGGGAGGATTTCAAGGGCAGTTGGTTTTTAAAAATGACGAGGAAGAGCAAAGAGCCGGAAATGTGGGCGTGAAGGATTTACATAAAATTTGGACTCGGGATGAGCTTGTTAAGGAAGAGGGAATATTTTGTGCCACAGGTGTCACCACAGGCTCTTTGGTTAAAGGAATTCAAGAGGAAGGAGCAGATCTTATCACTCATACTTTTATTCTCACTTCTCATTCCAAGAGAACATTGATACATCAAAGATTTATTCCTTCTCCAGTTTAAATTCTTATAGATTCTTATTCCAAAGGACAAACTATTTAGTGGCCTTTTCCAATTTGCGGATTTGGACTGCGCCCCAAAAGTTAGACAGATTCTGGTAAAAATTTAAGGCGTATCCTCATTGGAAGGTCTAAAATACAAACTGAAGTTCAAAAAATGCACAAAAAATCTAAACGAAAGACGATTTTCTCTACCAATGCACCCATATAGTTACAAAGATCACTCCATTAAAAGGGAAATGTACTAAAACTCATTTTTTTTAACTGTTTTTTGAATTTTAAATGAGGACGCGCTCTCATGAGAATTATCAGATTTTCTGGAAAAGTGGCTTAAAATGCCTAAAAGTGGGGTTTTAGGTCAAATTTTCTGGGTTTAAGATAAATCTAAGGCGGACAGCAGAGAGATAATATCTAGAATATAAGCCTCCTCAATGAGTGGTTCGGGAAAAATCTCCGAAGCTCCTTAAAGGGGAGATTTAATATAAGTTTTTGGTTTTCAAGAGTTCTCTGAAAGTGACTCGGAAAAAAATCCCGAAGTTTTTATAGACATGTAAGGCAGGTATTTGATACTTTAGATTACGGTCTAATAGGACTAATTGAGTAGAGTTATCTTTCGCAAGTAGAAAAGGCTTTATTTTTAAGAGTATCTATGTACGAGAACTTTGGTTTTACAGGGAATATTTTTAATACGAGACCACTGAATTTATATAAAGAAGATTTAGAAAAATTTGTTGGTAGAGTTCAAGATATTAAAGGATTTTCTATAGATATTTCATCTATAGATAGCGCTGTTATAGTGGTTACAGGACACCGAGGAGTAGGAAAAACCTCCTTCGTTAATGTTATGGAATACGCTATTGCGTTTAATCAAGAATTTCTTCGTCATGTAAAAGTGAGCATCCCTAATTTGATTCCTTGCTATCATAAGATACAATTAGAGCCTGATGAGGAAGTGAAAAGCATATTAGTAAAAAGTCTATCCAGCTTGTTGTTTTCTATTAAACAATTTGCAGAGGAAAAAAAACTTAAATCAAAAATTCCAATAGAAATAAAAGAGCTTACCAAATGGGTGTCAGAGCTTGCTTTATCTACAACAACTGGTCAATTAACTGTTGCTGGATTTGGTGGAGGTATGAGCCATTCAAAGCATTATAAAAACATTTCAGAAATTTCTACAAATGTTTTACAAGATAAAATCAACCAAGTTGTAACATTAGCAAGAAGTTGTTTTGAGATGGACGGAATTTTCTTGAATATTAATAATATTGATATTCTTGAAGAAAAAAAGTTTTGTGAACTTTTTAATCAACTGAGAGATTATCTATTTAATATTAAAGGTCTTTGGAATATTGTAATAGGACAACCAGGACTTTATTCCTCTCTCTATCAACAAGCTACAAGGGTAGCTGAAGTAATCAGTGGACAAGAAACAAAACTAGAACCACTTTCAGAGGAAGATATCATTACTGTTTTAAAAAAGCGACAAAAGATATATTCAAAAAACCCAAGAAAACTTTCCAATTTACCTATAGAGGAAGAGTTTATCAGAGAAATATATAAAAACTCTGATGGAGAAATACGTCAGGTATTCAAAACTTGTGATGATATTGTCCGTTCTGTATTTAGGAAAAATCCTAATATTATGGCTATTAAGTCAGAAGTTGGTCGCCCAGTTTTAAAAAATATCCTTGAACAACAATTGTCTTTAGATAACCTTAAACCTAAAGATAGGGAAATCATTCGTACAATTCTAAATAGAGGCTCTTTTCGTCCAAAAGATTACAGAGAATTAAATTTAAAATCATCTGTGGAATTTACAAATCGAGCGAGAACACTTATTTCAAAAAATTTTTTAAAAAAAGAAGTTAAAGGAAATATAGCAAACTATAAAATCACGGGAGCTATACATCTAGCGAAGTATTCAGGAGTTGATATTTAGTGCATATCTTTCATATAGGGACAGTTGCTAAGCATCAAGCAATATGTTAAAACCTAGTGATTCGGAAAGAGGGACATTCCAAATGAACATCTTAATGATTATTATTTGCTCGTTACTTATGGAGGCCTTGTGAGTCAAAAGAAGATATTGAATCATTTAAAGCAAAAATCTCATTTAGGCCAACTCTTGATTGAAGAAGTACAATTCATACTCCTCCGTCTTGAAATTTTCCGGTTCTTCATAAAAAAATACCTACACAGGGCGTATGTCTCTTAAATAAAAACCGGAAAATTTCAAACACGATCGGTATATTTTCAATACTCCAAGTCTCCATAAGTTTATAAAGTTTTTAAGAAAGAAAAACAATAAAAGGTTTTCCCTGTTATAAGAAAGAAAATCTATTCCCCGAGGAATGCTTCTTTAGGCTAGAAAGGTATTTGAAGACCGAAAAAAACTATATTATCTTCATCTGTATCATATTCAATAATAGGATTCCCTCCCTCCGGCAGGTTCCTTTTTTTGAAAATAAAATGAAGTTGAAACCCTGAAAAACTGTATTTTAAGCCCAAAGAGTTTTCGTTGTAAGAGGAGCCTCCTTCATTTTTTTGAATTTTTATAGAGGCAAACAGACTGAACGCCTTTAAGGGTTGAGGCAAACTTTTGTCTATTTCGGAAAAGATGTAAATGTTGGAACCATACTTGAGAGAGATAAATTCCAACCCGGCTTCTGTCCGAAAATAATCAGCACATTGTTTAGCGCATATTTTTCCTAAATCGTCCAGGGAATAGCTTTTTCCAAAAGCTATTCTTCCTCCAAAAAATTCTTTGTTTTTATCTTGAGGCAGGTATTCATATTCAGTAATATCAGAAGTAAGATCATCTATTACTTGTTCAACGGGTTCCAGTCTGGATGAGGTTTCATCTTTTGGCAATGTCCTTGATTTTCTTCTGTAAGAAATTTTTACATCCTTTCTGGATGTGGAACCGAAGAGTTTATGAAACAATTCCTGTTCCAAACCGGCAAAACGCCGTTTATTTCTTGAAAGATGACCTACAGTCAACCCAACTGATTGATAGGACTTGCTGAAATTTCTCCAGTCTGTATATTCCACATTAAGTCTGTTCTCCTCTTCAAAGAAGCTTGTCACAATAATTTCATCTTCCGGTGATATTTTGAAGCCGTAAAAATCTGTAAATAAGCGGGAATCTAAAGCAATGCTTAAATCCACACCGGAATCACAACTTTTTGTTAAGCGTGTCAGATGCCCGTGGGTGTAACCGTCATCAACACTATTATGACTGCCGATAGCAAAAAGAGTGTCATTTTCCAGACCGGTTGTTAAAAAATACCGGCAGTTGTTTTTGGGGTTTATTTTCTGAGATACCTGTGTCTCCGAAGATTCATTTTCAATATTTTTAGGAGCAGCTGGAATGAAAGCAACTCCTGAAGTAAGATTAATTTTTTCATAACTCTTTTCCTCTGCAATGGTATTCATGGGTAGATTTGAAAGAAAAAAAACACTTAAAAAGGCGTAAGTAAGATATTTCATAAGTCTGCTTTTAGTAAACTTTTCTCTACAAAAAGTCAATAATTTTTTAATTACAGATACTTATCAAAAAAACTTAAAGTTATTCAAGAATTTTATAAAAATGTTTTATTGTCACTCCCGGAGTTTCCCGCTCTCGTGACGGAAACCTATATTTTAAATTTTTTCTTGATTTAATGTCCCATATATGAGACATTGCGTTGATGAAAGCGGTTGATTTTCATCCGGCGGCGTTAAAAATAATAAAGGGATTCCCTGTCAATGTGCGAAAGATTATCGGTCAGGCTATTTTAGAACTACAAAGAGGTGAAAAGCTTTCTATGCCCTTATCCCGCCCTGTGAAATCAGTAGGATCTGGTGTAGAGGAAATCAGGAGTAAAGATTTAAATGGCATATATAGAACTTTTTATCTGGCTCGGATGAAAGATAGAATAATTGTTTTTCATGCATTTATTAAAAAAACACAAAAAATGCCTAAGAAAGAAATTATACCAATCGTGTTTGAATTTTTCCGGTTTTTATTTAAGAGACATAGTCTGTTATAAAGGGTGTAAGTATTTTTTCTTATAAAGAGCCGGAAATTTTCAAACCGGAGGAGTATAAAATAGCTAAAAAAAGATTAAAGGAGGTGCTTGATGGCTAAAATTAAAACAGTGAGAGCGCATACAGTCGCAGAAATTGCCAAGACTTTGGGTTTAACTTCTGCACAAGGAGCTGAAATGGCTTTTCGTGTAAACCTTAACTCGCAAATTATAAAAATTGTAAAAAAGAAAAAGATCACTCATGCGCAACTGGCGAAATTAGCCGGTAGTTCCAGAACCCGTATGACAGCGCTTTTAAACCGAAATATTTCAGATGTTTCTACAGATTTAATGTTGAGGGTCTTGTCAGTTCTTGGTTATAAGCCCAGCTTAAAAATTATAAAAGTGGCCTGAAACTTTTCTCTACAAAATTTAAAATATTTCTATAATTTTTTTAAAGACAATCCACTCTGTACTTATACCGATCGTATTTGAAATTTTCCGGTTTTTATTTAAGAGACATAAGCCCTTTATAATAACCTATAAATGAAAGAAATTTTCATATGGAAAAATATGAACTGAATAAGCTTGTGAACTTAACTCTGTCCCAAGTATTAGAACTATTCAACGGGGTTAATTTGTTTTCTCTCCAGTTTTTCCCATAATGTATCCAAAGCTTCAGAGTTTATTTTTCTGCCCTTCCAGTTTGGATATAGAGAATAAAAAGGAGGATAAGGCAATGAGGGAGTTTTTTTCTTAGAATGCTTTACTCTCCAAACTGTCCAGCCTTTATCTTCAAGAACACTCTGTTTTTCTTTATCCTTTTTTTGTCGTTTTAATTTTTCATGAGGAGGTCCGTCACATTCAACAGCCAACATATTTTCTGGTGACATATCTTGTTTGTCACCACTTACTATTACTAGATCAATTCGGTATCCAGATTTTCATTTTCACTCTAAAATTGAATTAGTATCAAATAATTGATGCTAATTCAATATTTTTTGTAACTAACTAAAATTAAAGGAGTTTTTGTATACACTTAACAGATTGTTATTGATTTTTTATACTAAAGTCATCTGTTTTAAGCCTAAGGAGTATAATGATCAAAGAGATTTGAAAATCAGATCCGCTGTGTTTTAATAAGGAAACTTAAGATGGTTTTTCTTGTTTTTGATCTTTGTTGTCAGTAAGCTGTCGCGCGCTTAACCGAGCGGCTCGTCCCTTGAGTTTGCGAAGATAGTACAATCGGGCGCGGCGCACTTTTGAGCGGGACACCACTTCCACATGGGAGAGGTAGGGACTGGCCAGGGGAAGAGTTTTTTCCACTCCAACACCTCCTGAGATTTTACGAATGGTAAAGGAGCGGGTGTGATCCTTTCCCTGAATTTTTAATATCACGCCTTCAAAAACCTGTACTCTCTCTTTGCTTCCCTCTTTCACTTTAATATGGGCGCGAGCCGTATCCCCCACCTGGATGGGGTATTTTTTAAAGGGATGCCGTTTAAGGGTAATATCTCTAACTTGATCCATGATGTTTGGATTTACCATTTTGTTTCTATCCGGTCAAGTGCGTTGGAAATTTTAAAGCCCGTGTGTAAAGAAATCCGTTTTTTCCAAATCCACTGGCCTAAGCCTTAAGGCTCTTAATTCTTCAGAGCTTAAAGCCTTTAATGCCGTTTTTGTTTCTATCCGGTCAAGCGCGCGGGAAATTTTAAAGCCCGTGTGTAAAGAAATCCGTTTTTTCCAAATCCACTGGCCTAAGCCTTAAGGCTCTTAATTCTTCAGAGCTTAAAGCCCGTGTGTAAAGCCCGTTTTTGTTTCTATCCGGTCAAGCGCCGGGAAATTTTAAAGCCCGTTTGTAAAGAAATCCGATCTTTCCAAATCCACCGGCCTAAGACCCAAGGCTCTTAATTCTTCAGAACTTAAAGCCTTTAATGCCTGTTGGGCTTTTGACAGCCTCTTTTGTAAGGAGAAATCTGTAATGAGTTCAGGTCTTTTAAGGGCTGTTAACACCAGGGAGGCAAAAAACCGGAAGTTTTTTATTTTTTCATGGTGGCCGCTGAATAAGACTTCAGGAATTTGATGTCCTTCAATGGAGCGGGGACGAGTCCATTGAGGGCCTTCCAAAAGGCCTATTCCCTCAAAACTCTCCTCTTCCGCTGATTTTTCATTTCCCAAAACTCCCGGGATAAAGCGGGAAAGGGATTCCAAAAGGGTTAAAACAGCGGCTTCCCCTCCATTTAAAACATAATCTCCAAGGGAGATTTCCTCATCCACAGAGTCTCGGATAAACCGTTCATCCACGCCGCCATACCGCCCGCAAATAAGGGTGATGAGGGGATGCTTTGCGAAGATGCGCGCTTTTCGGGCGGACCAGGGCCGACCCTGAGGGGAGGGATAAACCACATAACCTTTTTTTGTAAAACTCTCCAAAGACTGTTTGAGAGGTGTGTAAGAGAGTATCATACTGTCTCCGCCGCCAAAGGGATAGTCATCCACTCTTCCGTCTTGTGTAAATTGCCTGGGGTTTGAAAAGGAGACCTCCATCAGCCCCTCTTTAAAAGCACGGCCTAAAAGCCCTTCTTTTAGAGGGCTGGTGAAGTAATCCGGAAACAAGGTGATGATTTGAAATTTATTCATTGGCAAGTCCGGGAAAATCCAGGGGCAGGTGAAGTTTAATTCGGCGTTTTGAAAAGTTCATATCTTCAATATAATCGGGAATGAAGGGAATGGACAGAGGAGTTTTATTCGTGGAAACTTCCAGATAATCCTGAGTTCCGTTGGAGGAGAATCCCTGAATATATCCCACAGTCCGACCTTTTACTTCCACAGAAAAACCGGAAAGCTCCGCAAGGTAAATAGATTCTCCCTTTAAGCTTTTAAAAAGTGTTTTTGCAAGGAGAAAAGGCTGTTTTTGTAAAGCCTCACTTGCATTTCTTGTATCACATCCTTTTAGCTTGAAAATCCATCCCTGTTTATGGGGACGATGGGATTCCACTTGAAAGACCTGGGGTGGCTCTCCAATAAAGACTTCCTTCAGTTTGGAAGGCCAGTCGGGATGGGGGTGTAGGGGGCGAACGAAAATTTCTCCCTTGATGCCGTGGGCTTTGGTAACAGTTCCCGCTTTCAGCAGACTAATTTTCTTCCTCTTCGTCAATAACCTGAAAGATGCATTTTTGTTTTTTCTTGGCTCCGCAGGCGCCCACAATAACACGAAGCGCTTCCACTGTTTTACCTCTCCGGCCAATCACCTTTCCCATATCGGGTTTTGCCACGCGGGCTTCCAAAATGGTGGTTCGCTCTCCCTTGCTTTCCGTAATAGTGACTTCATCCGGTTCATCCACAAGCCTCTTAATGAGATCTTCCACGATTTCCCTGAGTTCCATTGGGGGCATCCTCCTTTCCTGGTTTCAATTTTTTGTACAGATTGGCCACAACACGGCTGGGCTGAGCGCCTTTTTGAATCCAAATGTCATATCTTTTTTTGTCTATCAGAACATTTTTGTCTTTAGACAGGGGATGATAGTGGCCAATGACCTCAATATATCGCCCTCTGACGGCGGATCTTTGATCCGCCACCGTGACACGGTAACTGGGATTGTGTTTTGAGCCTGTTCGGGCCAGCCGTATAACAACCATATCCACTGCATATATAACTTTCCCAAACTCTTTTCAAGAAGATTTTAGGGAGGGGTGGAATTTATATCCATCCGGTTTAAATTTTAGGGTTTTTATGGGGAATTAAGGT
>JAPOOY010000150.1 GCA_026713205.1 Bdellovibrionales bacterium | reverse complement strand
CGGATAAATTATCTAAAAGAGAATTTTCAGAAAAATTGTTTTCTATTTTGAATAAAAATTTAATCCTTTTGCCAACTTTAAGAGAACGAATAGAGGATATTCCGGAATTTTTACACTATTTTTTAGAGAGAAATCGTTTTACAGGGCACCTAAGCAACCAGGCTATTGAACACCTGAAAAAACACTCCTGGTCAGGCAACATTATAGAACTTAAGAATCTTTGCGTCCGTTGGTCTGTACTATGTAAAGACAGACAAATTACTGAAAAAGATTTGCCTAAAAATATTCAATCTCCTTCTGAACTCTCTTACTTTATTAAGTATAATCCAAGGATAAAACTGGAGGCCGTGATAAATTTTTATATTTCTCAGGCTGTCCAACATTTTCAATCTAAAAAAGAGGCAGGACAAGCCTTGGGGATTTCACCTAAGACTATTTATAACAAGTTGGAGAAAGCGGAAGCCTGAGCATTCGGATTACCGCAACTTTAAAAGTAATTATCATCATCGTCATCTTCTTCAACAGCTGTGTCCTCCAAGCTGTCAAAAGGATCATCCTCAAAAGGATCATCAAAGTCCATTTCATCCGGATCACTATCCTCATCAGTTAAAGAACTGTCATCCAGAGATTCAAAAGAATCATCATCCATAAAAGAGCTTTCCTCTACTGGAAGAGTTAAGTTTTCATCAGCAGTGCGCACCTCTTCTTGCGGCTCTTTATCAGTTTTTAAAGAGGCAATGGGTTCTAAAACCACGGGGGTAACTGTTTTTACGCTGCTTTTTTTAGATTTGGGCTTGGATTTTTGTTTCTGTTTTTTGCTTTTCACATTTTTTGTGCTTTTGGCTCCTGTTACCTTCTTTTTGATTTTCTTTTTAGATGAACTCTTTTTAGCAGAAATTTTCTTTTTTGTTTTCTTTTTCTGATTGAGGGTTTTCTTCTTTTTAGATGAACTCTTTTTAGCAGAGGTTTCCTTTTTGGTTACTTTTGCTTTTTTAAATGTTTTCTTAGAAGGCTTCGTTTTTTTCTTAATAGTTTTTCCGGAAGCTTTCTTTTTTTGAGCCATTAGGATCCTCCTTGTATCAGGGTTTAGGATTACAGTATTCCAGTCCAGTTTTTTGGAAGGTTTTTTTACTGTCAAGATTTATTTTAAACGGTCTTTAAAAATACTTCCACCCTGACCTTTTTTGTCGGCCAGGTGGTTCTTTATCTTAATAAAAAGGGGGGAGTTCTGGAGAAATTTTCAATATTTTAAAAAAACCTCAATAATTTTAAATAATTATGAGATTTAACCGGATTTTATTTTAACCGGATAGGTTTGTTTCCAGAGGTATCATTGACAAAATTCTCTTTATCCTCACATTAATTGTTATGAAAGATTTTATTGAAAAAATGACTCAAAAGAGCCAGGAGGCCTTTCAAGCGGCTTTTTTTGAAGCTGGGGGCACCCCTGCCGTAGAACCTGTTCATTTGGTAAGAGAGATTTTAAAGCAGAGGGAGGGAGTGGTCCCGCAGGTCTTATCTGCCCGCCCCTCCACCTTTAAAGAAATTTTAAAACAAACAGAAAATTTACGGAATCGCCTGCCTCGGGTAACAGGAGGCTCCTCTCCCGGACCCTCATCCGCTTTTTTGAGTTTTTTAAAAAGGGCTGAAAAGGAATGTGGAAAACTGGGAGATTCCTATATTTCAACAGAGCATTTTATAATGAGCCTTTTATCTGATTCTGAATCAGATCTTCGGAAAATTTTTGAAGAACAAGGTATAACCAGGGAAGTATTTCTTGAAATGCTAAAATCCCTAAGAGGAGACAAAAAAGTGACAGACAGCCACCCGGAAAATAAATTAAATGTTTTAAAGAAATATACAAGAAATTTAACCAAACTGGCTGAGGCCGGAAAACTGGACCCTGTTATTGGAAGAGATAATGAAATTCGGCGGGTCATACAGGTCCTATCCCGAAGAACAAAAAACAACCCTGTTTTAATCGGGGAGCCTGGTGTTGGAAAAACAGCTATCGCCGAAGGGCTGGCTTTAAGAATTATAAATAAGGATGTTCCGGATATTTTGTTTGAAAAGAAGGTTTTATCCCTGGATTTGGGAGCTTTAGTGGCGGGGAGTAAATACAGGGGAGAGTTTGAAGATCGTTTAAAAGCTCTTATTTCAGAAGTGGAAGAAAGCAACGGAGAAGTTTTACTTTTCATAGATGAGCTGCATACTCTGGTTGGGGCGGGTAAGGTGGATGGAGCTATGGATGCGGGACAGATTCTAAAACCGGCATTAGCTCGGGGAGAACTCCGAGCCATAGGCGCCACCACTTTGGATGAATACAGGAAATTTATTGAAAAAGACAAAGCCCTGGAAAGACGCTTTCAAATCGTTAGGGTGGAAGAGCCAAATGTACAGGATGCTATTACTATTTTAAGAGGATTAAAAGAAAGGTATGAAGTTCACCATGGGGTTAGGATTAAAGACGCGGCCCTGGTGTCTGCTGTTAAGCTCTCCCATCGCTATATTACGGATCGTTTTCTTCCGGATAAAGCCATTGACTTGATGGATGAGGCAGCCAGCCGCTTGAGTATTGAAATTAACAGCGTACCTGCATCAATAGACGAAAACAATAGAAAAATTATACAATTACAGGTTGAACTTAAGGCTCTTTCTAAGGAAAAGGATGAAGCTTCAAAAAATCGTCTTAAGGTTTTAAAGAAGGAACTGGGAGACCTGGAGGAAATAAACAAGGCTCTACGAGCGCGGTTGGAAGTGGAAAAAACTTCCATTCTCCGCTTAAGAGGACTGAAAAAAGAAATTGAAACCACCAAACTGGATATGGAAAAGGCAGAAAGAGATGGAGAACTGGAAAAGGCGGCAGAGCTAAAATATGGAAAGCTTCCGGAAATTAAAGAGGAAATTAAAAAATTGGAAAAAGAATCCTCTAAAAACACGAATCCCCTTCTTAAAGAGGAAGTGGGACCGGAAGAAATAGCTCAAGTGGTTTCTCAATGGACTGGTATTCCCGTGAATAAAATGCTTAAGACAGAAGCACAAAAACTTCTCTCTATGGAAGAATCCTTAAAAAAACAGGTTGTGGGCCAGGATCAAGTCCTCACTCTCATCAGTCAAGGGGTTCGTCGTTCCAGAGCTGAAATTTCCGATCCAGACAGACCTGTTGGGAGTTTTATATTTTTGGGTCCAACCGGTGTTGGAAAAACGGAAACAGCCAAGGCTCTTGCAGAATTCTTATTTGATTCCAGGGAAGCCCTCATACGGGTGGATATGAGTGAATACATGGAAAAACATAATGTATCCCGTCTGATAGGAGCGCCTCCCGGGTATGTGGGGTATGAAGAGGGAGGTCAGCTTTCAGAAAAAGTGCGGCGCCACCCTTACAGTGTAATTTTACTGGATGAGATAGAAAAAGCCCACTCTGATGTATTCAATGTTTTACTTCAAATTCTGGATGACGGAAGGTTAACAGATGGACAGGGCCGCACTGTGGATTTCAAGAATACAGTGCTCATTATGACGAGTAATTTGGGTTCGGAGTTTTGGATAGATAAACATTCAGACACAAAAAGAAAAGAGCTTGTTATGGAAAAGTTAAAAAAGAGCTTTCGCCCGGAATTTTTAAATAGAGTTGATGAAATTGTTTTATTTAATAATTTAAAATCAGAACAGATAAAGGATATTGTTAAAATACAGGTGGCTCAGGTAGAGGAAAGACTGAAAGAAAAAAATATAAAGATAAAACTGGATGAAAAGGCTTTTCAGTTTCTTTGCCGAAAGGGTTTTGATCCGATTTATGGAGCTCGTCCGGTTAAAAGAGTGATCCAAAGGAATTTATTGAATCCTTTAGCTGAAGAAATTCTGGCTGGCCGGTTCCAGTCCGGTGATACTGTTTTTATAAAAGGGAATGATTTAGGTCTTCGCTTCAAATAAGAGGAGTATTTATTTCGGGACTTGTCTTGTTCCATTTATCTTTGCTAGAATGCGGAAATGTTTCTTATTCTGGATTTTGGATCTCAGTACACTTGGTTGATAGCCCGCCGCTTTCGGGAACTGGGTTACTATTCTGAAGTGGCTTCTTTTGATATTCCCATTCAGAAAATTAAGGATAAAAAGCCCTTTGGCATCATCATAAGTGGAGGTCCAGCCAGTGTT
>JAPOOY010000158.1 GCA_026713205.1 Bdellovibrionales bacterium | reverse complement strand
GATATGCTTGCGGCTATGAATACAGGACATGATGGCTCTTTAACGACCGTACATGCCAACACACCGAGGGAGGCTGTGGCCCGTTTGGAAACCTTATGTCTTATGGCGGGGATGGAACTTCCGGCCAAGGCCATTCGTGAACAGATTGCCGGCGCCGTGGACTTAATTATTCAAATCAGCCGAATGAACGATGGCTCCCGAAAAATAAAGAGTATTACGGAAGTGGTTGGAATGCAGGGGGATGTGGTCACTCTTCAGGAAGTCTTTCGGTTTAAGGAAGAGGGATTTACAAAGGATGGAAAGATTACCGGACAGTTTCAGGCTTCAGGAATTATCCCCACTTTTATTGAAAAATTTGAACAAAAAGGCATTAAAATTCCAAGGGATTTATTTACGACTAAAGCTTCTTCTGAAATAAAAGATCCCAATAAAATTTCTGTAAAGGTAACTGCCGGTATTGCAAGAAAACCTTCCCTTTCCAAGTCTTCATCTGTTCCTGGTTCCTTACAGAAGAAGGGTTTTAAAAAAATAGTCAGGAGGGATGCCGGATGAGTTATCTCTACAATCCTCTAGCTCTAAGTATAGTAACTGGTCTGGCGGTTTTTATCTGCGTTTATCGTTTTTCCGATCAAATTCTGAATTTCTTTTCAACAAAAGTTCTGACAGCGCAAAAAGAAATACTGGATATTATGGATAAACTTCTTATGACCCAAAAAAAGGAGATAATTATCAGAAATTGTTGGATTCTTTCTCTGTCTCTTAGTGGTCTCGTTGTACTCATGTTCTGGCCCAATGTTTTGCTGAGTTTGGGAGTGGGAGGAGCTATGCTTTTGCTCACTTGGCTTGGTATCCGCCTCATATTGAGATCTCTTTGGGAATCCCATTGTGATAAGGTTGTGGCTCAACTTGTGGAAGCTCTGACCATTATGTGCAACAGCTTAAAGGTGGGCTTGGGTTTGACTCAGTCTATGGATCGGGTGATTAAAGGCTATCCCGGGCCTTTAGCTAAAGAATTTCGTTTAGTTTTAAATAAGATACAATTAGGGCAGTCTGTTGAAGAGGCTCTGACGGAAATGGGAGAGCGAATAAACAGGCCTGATATAGATATGCTTGTAACAGCTATAAATATTTTAAAGGAAACAGGGGGAAATCTGGCGGAAACATTTTATGTTATGGCGGATACTTTACGGGAACGGCAAAAAATGGATAAAAAAATTAAGGCTTTAACGGCTCAAGGGAAAATGCAGGCTAAAATTATTTCCTCCATCCCCTTTCTTCTTATTGGGATATTTTATGTCATGGACAGGGAGTACATATCTCCTTTGTTATTTAAGCCTTTGGGCTGGGTTTGCTTGGGAGGCGTAGTGCTGCTTGTGGCTTTAGGGGCAATTATGATGAAAAAAATGATTGAAATTAAAGTATAGCTCTTCACAAATGAAGAAGAAGTTTTTACAATGAACTATAGAGAGGATTTCTTGTCTTCTTAATGGCCTTTAGAAATTTGTAAGGTGAACTTATAAGAAAAGGAGTTTTTATGAGATGGCTGGTCGTTTTATTTCTGTTTAATCCTATGGTTTGTTTGGCTGTTGTGGATACACAAAGCGCCGGATATTCAAAAACTTTTATAGCTTTTAAGTCTGAGGGAGCAGGTTTTCCTTTAAAAGTGGAATATACTAACAACAGTCGATCCCTTTATAATGGCTTATTTGGATATGGATGGTGTTCCAATTTTGAAACAAGATTGACTGCTTTACCGGATAATTCTGTGAAAAGCGTGGAATGTGGTGGAGGACTTGAGATTTTCTATTACCCGAAAAACAAATCAGGCAATGTGGATTTACAAGTCAACCTCATCCTTAAAGGGATGAGAAAGTCAGCTCAGTTGTCAGGTTCTCAAATGAAAACACTAAAAAAAGATCTCCGGCAAAGTCAGACTTTGCGGGCGGATTTTATGGAAGCTTTAAATATTAAGGGAAAAATCAAGTCAGGAGTAAAATATTATGCCAATGGGCGAGCCAGTGAATATGTTATTTTAAGGGAAGGTTGGCTGACACGACATCTTCCTAATGGCATTTCAGAGGTGTTTAACAGAAACGGACGCCTTGTCAGGGCTTTTGATAAGTCGGGAAATAGGATTGATATCACTTGGGGAAGTAAAGAGGTTCTGGTTAAAGACAACCGAGGCCGTCGTCTTCAGTTTGTTTTGGGAAAATCCGGAAAAGTAAAAGATATCAAATTTAACGGAAAAGTTGCAGCTTCTTTTAAACATGATGGAAAAGAAGATCTGAGATTTGTAAGAAATGCTTTTGGCGAGGAATTTTTTCATAACTATGATAATCTTCATAATCTGACAGAAAATATTTACCCTGATAAAACAACGGAAAAACTCACTTATAATAAGAAGAAAGACTGGGTGACAACTTTCAAAAATCGCAAGGGTTGTTTGGAAACTTATGGTTACGGGAAAAATCCAAAAAACCCCAATCACTACCATTCCACGGTAAAGAAGGTTTGTGGCAGAAGGGTGGTTAATAACAGTCGTTATGAATTTTGGAATAAACCTCTCCCCGAGGGGAAAGGAAAGTACCTTTACAGGGCCAGAGCCCGTGTGAATGGCCGATTAACGGATGTCATTTATCATCAAAAATTTGGAACTCCTGTTTCACTTTTAAAGAATGGGGTTCGTACAGCCCGAAAATATTATGAAAGCGGGACTTTTATCGGGCTTTTAAAGGAAAAAAGAACGCCGTATCGCACAGTGAGATACCAAAATTATTCAGAAAAATGCCGAAAGCCTCAGATTGTTCAAATTGTTTTAAGAGATTCTTCCGGAAAAAAAGTTTTACGAACGGAAAACACTTCATTCCAGTTTCGTCCTAATTGCCAATTGTATATGGCCAGAAAGTCCAAGGAGGAATGGATTAAAGTTAGGCATGATGAAAAAGGACGAATTGATACAATGGAAGATCAATCCCGTAAAGTGGTGAAGCTTAAATGGCATCCCAGATACAATAAGCCGGAAGTCATCACCAGACAGGGTGTCGGTTCTATTCGTCTTATTTTTAATGCTCAAGGAGGTGTGGTGGATGTAAAAGGGAGATCCGGCCCCACTGTCATGAGCCAGGTGGCCAGTGTGTTTAATTCTTTTTTGGAAACACTGTCTCCCGTAGCTGAAGAAATGGTCATTTTATAGAGACAAATAAATATTTTGATTGGAGGTAAGAGAATGTTAAAAAAATGGATGCCACTATTTTCTTTGTTTTTACTTTTTTTGATTTCACCGATTTCCTTTGCTGCGGATTTGCCGGAATATCAGGGAGTTAAACCCTCTTCTGGGGAAACAGAGGCTCAGTTACCGTCTCTTACGCTCCGGAAGAAAGATGCTTGCTGTGACAGAGAGATAGATGTTCACAGAGATCGAGATCCTCATGGACTTTCTCCCCAGGAAGTCCTTGCTTTGGTTAAAAAGAAAAAGGTTGTAAAAAAACCTAAACCGACCACCACTCCGCCTACAGATGAAAGTGAAGGTTCACGATAAGTCATAGGAATAAGGTTACGGTTTTTTATTTCAGTCCAACAACTTCACTGTTTATACCAATCCGGTTTAAATTTTCAGTTAGACTCCTCCGGTTTGAAATTTTCCGGTTCTTCATAAGAAAAAATACTTACACCCTTTATAACAGAGTATAGGGGTCAAAAATTCAAACATGCGTTTTGCTTTAGTGCGACTTTCAGCCGCATCTGTGTCAAATCTGAACTCATTTTTGACCCCTATACTCTGTTATAAAGGGCTATGTCCCTTAAATAAAAACAGGAAAAATTCAAACACGCTCGGTATAAAACTATATTCCTTCTGTTTGAATTTTCGGGGTTTATATAGAGATAAAGAAAAAGCACATGTTCTTTTTATTTAAAAACCTCAAAATTAAAACATAATTGATATAAAACTCTGAACTTTTAAATAAAATTTATATATACTGACGGCGTGGAAAATTTTCTGAAAAAATGCTTTCCCGGAAAAATCGTTCAGAGTGAAAAACTGGCCGGGGATGGAGGCCATAGAGACTATTTTCGCTTGCAAGCGGAAAATTCTTTTTATGTCTTTATGTCTTCAGGAAAGAGCGATCCAAGTCTCAAGGATTTTATACAAATTCAGGAAGTATTGAAAAAAGCCGACCTTCCGGTTCCAAGCCTTTTTCATCAGGACTTAAAAGAGGGGTATCTTATCTTAGAGGATTTAGGGGATATAACTTTAGAATTTGTTTTGAAAGAGAAGAGGGAAAACGCTCTGGCTCTTTATCAAAAGGCTTTGCGTGATCTTGTCAAAATGCAAGCACAAGTTCCTCTTCCCTCTTCTTTTCCTCGGTTTGGAAAGGATTTTTTTATGGAGGAAACAGATATAGCGCTTCAGCGTCTGGAAAAACTGGTTGAAAACTGTGGTGGAAAAAAGGTATCAGAGAATGCTGTTCTCAATTTTAAAAAGGAAATGGAAGAAATTTGTAATCAGTTAGATCAGTTGACTTTTGTATTTTGTCATCGGGATTTTCATAGCAAAAACCTCATGGTGAAAAATCATCATCCCCATTGGATTGATTTTCAGGATGCGGGTCAGGGGCCTTACTGTTATGATCTTTGCAGTTTGCTTTATGACAGTTATGTTTCTTTTTCAGATCGTGAAAAAGAGGATATGATAAAATTTTATTTTCAAACCCTTCCGGATCCCATGAAGCAATCTATAGGGGGAATAAAAGAGATTCATTTTTTGACTCGCCTCCAGTTTTTACAGAGGGGATTTAAAGCCTGTGGATGCTTTGCCGGTTTTTACAATGACAGCCGCCGAACCACACATCTCCCCTATATTCAACCAACACTCAAAGAGTTGGAAAAGGAATCTTTAAAATTTCAATTTGAAGGTTTGCTTGGAAAAGGGTTTTTGGAATATATTCAATCCCTTCAGGAAAGATTAAATCTCTCCAAGTTAGATGGTTATTCAGAGAAAAGTTGATTTATACCGATTCTGTTTGAATTTTCAGATTTTTACACCGATCCGGTTTGAGGTTTGCGATTTTTCACTTACATAAAGTTAGCCCTTCCTCAAGAGAATAGGGGGGTCAAAAGTGAGTTCGGCTTTGACACAGAAGCGACTGCAAGTCGCTCTGTGGCAAAACGCATGTTTGAACTTTTGACCCCCCTATTCTCTTGAGGAAGGGTGTAAGCACTTCTTTGTTTAAAAATTCAAACCAAATTAGTATAAACTCATGAAATGAGCTGCACATTCATTTCTGAAAGCTTCAAATGTCAAACCGGATCAGTGTAAGAAACAGGTTTCTTTTGTGTTGGTCCATTTATTGCAAGGGATAACAAGAAGAAAATTTTAAAAAGGAGAAACAAATGATTATATCTCTTACCAAAACACTTGAATTTATTATCCTAGTTGTTTTTATAACCGCTTTTGTTTTTCAGCTTCAAGCAGAGGGAGTTTCCAATAAAGGCTCTTTTCAGATGTATTCCCGGCACTGGGATGATTTACCAATTCATCAGCCTGAGAGAGAAACAAAAAATATTTTACTCATTCATGATTTATTTGTTTTATCTTTTAATCCTGATACCCGTTTGCCGGATTGGATGGCCTATCAACTTTCCCCTTCTGTTGTCTGGGGATTTCTTCAGGAGGAAAGGAAATGGAAGCCTGATCCCTTACTTCCTCCTTCTTTATCTTTAACTGTCGGAAATTATAAAGGAGCTTCCGGGTGGGGTTACGATAAAGGGCATTTAGCGCCCAAGGGCTCCTTTAAAGGGTCTGTTTTTGCCTATCAGGCTCAATATATAACAAACCTGGTTCCTCAAAAAAGAAATTTAAACCAGGGCCCCTGGAGAATTTTGGAGGAAACTATACGCCGATTGGTTTTAAAGGGTCATAGCGTGAGAGTTCTTGCCGGTCCTCTTTATGGGGAGAAATCTCTTCCTGTTTGGCCCTCAGCTCAAGGCCGGTTAAAAAAAATTCCGTCTGGATATTGGAAGATTATTTCCCTAAAAGAAAAAGGGGCTTTAAATATATGTTCTTTTATTATGCCCCAGAAGATTTCCTCCAGGAAAACAGCCTTAAAAAAATATACAGTTAAAAAAGTGGATATTGAAAAGAAATCACAAATTCAAATTTTTAAGAATTATAAAGGCCGGATAAAAGAAAGCTGTAAATTTCTACTTTAATACCGATCGTGTTTGAGTTTTGCGGTTTTCCATTTGCATAAAGCTAGCCCTCCCTTAAGAGGATAGAGGGGTCAAAAGTGAGTTCGGCTTTGACACATATACCAATCGTGTTTAAATTTTTCTGGTTTTTATTTAAAAGCTCTTTAATTTGTTTTTCGCAATGTCTTTTTAAACCAGTCATTTCTTAATCTTATACTAAGATTTTACTGGTTTAAATGATTCTGTCAAGTCAATTGAGGACAAAGTGGTTCGTATAAAAAAATATCCTTTTTTTGGGAGTGAGAGGGTGCAGATAGAGGTCATAAATCGGTTTTTTTCAATCGGAATGGACTTTTTCCTAAGGAACAGCATACAATCATTTTTAATGATCCTGAAATCCAAAATAGACACACAGTCTGAAGAATTTAAAAGCAATCAAAAGCACAATTTGTCTTTAGTGCAGGAGTTGAAGGAAAATCTTCAAACCGTGCAGCAATCCGGCCTTAAGACTCAAGGTAAAAAACTCTCTGTCCGGCAAAGAATTGAAAAACTGAAGGATCCTCACACGGAATTTTTGGAATTTTCCCCCTTATCCGCATGGGATATGTATGACAATCAGTCTCCCGGAGCGGGAATTGTCACCGGAGCGGCCCAGGTTTCAGGAAGAGAATGTATTATTGTGGCTAACAACCCCCAAGCTAAGGGGGGAACTTATTTTCCTCTCACAGTGAAAAAACATTTGCGCGCCCAGGAAATTGCCTTGGAAAACCATCTCCCTTGTATTTATCTGGTGGATAGTGGTGGAGCTTATCTCCCTTTACAGGCGGAAGTGTTTCCTGACAGGGATCATTTTGGCCGGATTTTTTACAATCAGGCTTGTATGTCCGCTAAAGGAATCAATCAAATAGCTGTTGTTATGGGAAGTTGCACAGCGGGAGGGGCTTATGTTCCCGCCATGGCGGATGAAAATATTATTGTAAAAGAACAGGGGACTGTTTTTCTGGGAGGACCACCCCTTGTGGAAGCGGCTACGGGAGAAAAGGTGACTGCGGAAGAGTTAGGGGGGGCACAGGTACACTGTCAAACTTCCGGAGTTTGTGATTTTATGGCCCGCACGGAAGAGGAGGCTTTAGATCAAGCCAGAAAAATTATCGCTCGGCTGGGTGTTGTTCAAAAACCGGTTTTACATCAGAAAGCCAAAGAGCCTCGGTATTCTTCTGAGGAAATCTATGGAATTTTACCATCAGATTTAAAGAAACCCTATGATATGAGGGAAGTGCTGGCTCGTACTTTGGATGACAGCGCCTTTGAGGAGTTTAAGTCAGAGTATGGGCGCACCTTACTAACAGGTTGGGGGCACATTTGCGGTCACTTGGTTGGGGTTCTAGCCAATAATGGAGTGCTTTTTTCCCAAAGCGCTTTAAAAGGAGCCCACTTTATTGATCTCTGTGATCAGAGGAAAATTCCGCTTGTGTTCTTCCAAAACATTACAGGATTTATGGTGGGCAAGAAGTATGAACAGGGAGGGATTGCAAAGGATGGAGCGAAGCTGGTGACAGCGGTGAGTTTGGCCCGAGTCCCTAAGTTCACGGTTATTGCGGGAGGTTCTTTTGGCGCCGGTAATTACGGTCTTTGCGGTCGCGCCTATCAGCCGAATTTTCTGTGGATGTGGCCTTCAGCCCGTATTTCTGTTATGGGTGGTTTGCAGGCTGCGGAAGTTCTTTGGACTTTAAAGAAAAATACTCCCGAAGCGGATCCGGAAAAAATCAAAAATCCGATTTTGCAAAAATATGAGAAGGAAAGCCATCCCTATTATGCTACAGCCAGGTTATGGGATGATGGATTAATTGACCCTATAAATACAAGAAAAACCTTAGCTCTTGGGTTAAGTCTGGCATCCCATTCCCCGGAAAAATCCAGGCAAAAGGGTATTTACAGGATGTAAGGCATGTCTTCCATCAGTTTAACAAAAAAAGATAAAGGCAGAGTGTTACATATTGAGCTAAACACTCCTGAAAAAAGAAATGTTCTAAACGGAGAGAGCATATCCCGTTTGATTGAAGCTTTTCAATCCCTCTCTGAAGATTTAACAGTTCAGGTTGTTATTTTATCCGGAAAGGGGCCTTCTTTTTGTGCCGGAGGGGATTTAAGGTGGATGCTTTTACCGGAGGGAAGCGCGGATACGGAAAACTTTAATTCCGCCGGATTATTGTTTAATTTATTTCATACTATAAATCGCTGTCCGGTGCCTGTGATTGGGAAGATTCATGGAGCTGTTTATGGAGGGGGTATTGGTTTAGTGTCTGTTTGTGATGTGGTGGTATCTCACACCGAAGCGGAATTTTGTTTTAGTGAGTTAAAGCTGTCCTTAATTCCTTCTGTTATTTCTCCCTTTGTTTTAAAAAAGATGCCCCTTCATAAGGCTAAACTGTATATGCTTTCAGCCCAAAAATTTTCCGCTGAAGAAGCGGAGGGGTTGGTTCATTTTACGGGATCGGAAGAAGAGTGTGAGGATTACATAAACTCTTTAACGGATCGTATATTACAGTTTGATCGGCAGGCTGTAAAACAGGCAAAGGACTTACTTCGGAAAGTGGCGGGACAGCCTATAGATCAAATCAAAGAGTATTGCGTGGAAGCCTTGGCACGAAGAAGAAGCAGTCCGGATGCTATTGCGAGAATGACTCGATTCTTAAAAGCTAAAGATAGTAAATAATGGAGGATAAATTTTAAAAGTATCTATGCAGTTCTGAATTCTAATGCAATGAGATTATTAAGGTATCAAAAAAATTATGAGTGGTATTAAAAAAGTTGCCGTTGCGGCTCGCGGGGAAATTGCAAAAAGGATTCTCTCCACCTGTCATCAAATGGGTTTGGATACGGTATTGCTTTATGCCAGTGGGGATGAAAAAAATGAGGCTTTTCGTTGGGCGCGAGAGCGAGTGTGCATTGGCCCGGAAGATCCCCGAAAATCCTATTTAAACATTCAGGCGAATGTGGAGGGAGCGCTCAGTGCGGGGGTTCATGCCATTCATCCCGGATACGGGTTCCTCTCGGAAAGCGCTGATTTCGCCAAACAATGTGAAAAAAAAGGATTGATTTTTATAGGCCCTTCCTCTTCAGCCTTAGCTCTTTTTGGAAATAAAATTTCAGCCCGATCCATTTGTGAAAAAAAAGGCATTCCCGTTTTGCCGGGCTGGTCGGGATCATCTCAAAATCTTCAAACTTATGTTCGTCAGACGGAACGAATAGGTTATCCCGTGATGATTAAGGCGGCGGATGGTGGAGGAGGCCGTGGCTTGAGACTGGCTCATAATGAAAAAGATATGAAAAATCTTATTCCGCAAGTTAAATCGGAAATCCAAACAAGCTTTTCCAATCAGGAAATTTTTTTGGAAAAATACTTGGAATCCGCTCGTCATATAGAAATACAGGTTTTTGTCTCCGCTGACGGAGAGATTTATATTTTTGGAGACAGGGATTGTTCTCTTCAAAGAAGACATCAAAAAATTATTGAGGAGGCTCCCTCTCATTTACCGGAAGATATCAAAAAACGGATGAAAGAAGCAGCCCTGAGTCTTTTAAGTGATTTAAATTATAAAGGAGCGGGAACCCTTGAGTTTCTGTTTAAAGAGGAAGAATTTTTCTTTCTGGAAATGAATACGCGTCTTCAGGTGGAGCATACTGTGACAGAAATGATTTTTGGGGTGGATTTGGTGAGAGCGCAGATTTTAACAGCCTTGGGTCAGCCGGCTTTTCTTGCCGATCGGGTTTTTACTCCCTTAGGTCACAGTATTCAATGCCGTATTTGCGCTGAAGATCCTTTTCGTCAGTTTCTTCCGGCTGGAGGGAATCTTTTATCCTGTCTCTGGCCGGATGGACCGGGGAAGAGAGTGGACCGGGGGTTTGGGCAGGGGGATCCTATTTCCTCTCTGTATGATTCTCTCATTGCAAAATTAGTTGTTTGGGATATCTCCCGTTCCCGAGCTATAGAAAAAATGAAAACGGCGCTGGAAGAAACCATTATTTTTGGTTGTACGGTGAATATTCCCTTTTTAAGGCATATTCTCTGTCATCCGGATTTTATAGAGAACAGAGTGACAGTGGATTTTGTTGAAAAGAGTTTTCCAAAAGGGATAGCTCCTTCACCTTTCCCTTTTAATCCGGATTTTATGAATCGTGTTTTAAATTCATTTAAACCCTCCGGTTTTGCTTTTAATCCCTGGAGGGATTTTAAGGATAAAGAATGAAATTTTTAAGAATAGAGTGGAAAAATCAGATTTATAATCTTTGGGCTGAGAAGGATGGGGAAAAACTTTGGATTCATTATGAGGGGTCAACCTGGAAATGGATACCACCGGCAAAAGTTCAGGTAGGCTCTGATTCATCCGCTTCAAATAGGAAGGAAATTATTTCCGCTCCCATGCCCGGCCGAATTGTAGATATCCCCTTTCAAAAAGGCTCCAAGGTTAAAAAAGGGGAGGTTTTGCTGGTTTTGTCCGCTATGAAAATGGAGTATACTTTTAAGGCGGAAGCGGAAGGGGTCATTGAGGACATTCTTTGTCAGTCAGGAGATCAGGTGGAAGCTGATCAAGTATTAATAAGGATGAAATATGTCTGAAATCAATATACTGGAAGTGGGGCCACGGGATGGTTTACAAAATGAGTCCTTAACATTTTCTTTGAAAGATAAACAGGAATTTGTTTTAAAACTCGCTTCTGCGGGATTAAAACGAATTGAAATAGGCTCTTTTGTTTCAGTTCAAGCTGTACCTCAAATGGCGGAAACAGGGTCTCTTGTGGAACATACTTTATCTCTGCAAAAAGCGGGAGTTATTCCAAAGGATGTTCAGTTTTCAGCACTCGTGCCAAATCGGCACGGGTTAATAGAGGCTGTCAATCGGGGGTTACAAGAAGTGGCGGTATTTGCCGGCTGTTCCGATAGCTTTTCCAGAAAGAATATCAATTGTTCTATAGAGGAAAGTTTTAATATTTATGTAAAAGTGTGTGAAGAAGCCCTTTCCAAAGGGTTAAGGGTGAGAGGCTATTTAAGCGTGGCTTTTGGTTGTCCCTTTGAAGGGATTGTCCCTGAAGATCGGGTGGTGGAGTTAATTCGGAAAATGAAAAATATGGGAGTGTATGAGATCTCTCTGAGTGATACGATGGGAATGGCTCATCCCGCACAGGTGGAATCTTTGTTAACTGCTGTATCCAAAAACATATCTCTGAAGGAAATTGCTTTGCATTTTCACGATGGCCAAGGATTAGCTTTTTGTAATGTCTGGGCCGCTTGGAAAATGGGAGTCACCGCTTTTGATGGAAGTGTGGGCGGATTAGGAGGATGTCCTTACAGCCCTATTTCTGTGGGGAACATTCCGACAGAGGGGATTTTACGACTTCTGGGAAGACAATCTGAAGAAAAACGGATCAATAAATTAACGGATATTATCAGTTGGCTGGAAAAGAAAGTGGGAAGACCGCTTTCTCATCGATCAACTACCTCTTTTTCTCCAGCAGCTTTAAAATCTCTCCCTTTTTCTGTGGCTTCTTCCAATTCTTCAAAAAAAGGAATGTAATATTGGCGAAAGCTGGTCAGCCTCTTTCTCCCGAATCGGCTATGAAACTGGCCCTTCAAGCCGCAAAGAAGGGTGTGGGTTTTGTCTCTCCTAATCCACCGGTGGGTTGTGTGATCCTTGATAAGAATCACAAGTTTTTATCCAGCGGATACCATCAGCATTATGGAGGAAAGCATGCGGAGATTATTGCTTTAAACAGAATTAAACAAAAGGAATTATTAACCGGAGCTTTTGTTTATATCACTCTTGAACCCTGCGCTCATTTTGGAAAAACTCCACCTTGTGTGGAGACTTTGGTTCAATACCCATTGGCCCGAGTTGTTTATGGCATGAAAGATCCCAATCCAAAAACAAACGGGGCCGGTATTGAAAAGTTGCGCCTCAAAGGCATCCAGGCAGAGCCTTTTTCCTGTTTCAAAAAGGACATTAAAAGGCTTTATGAAGTATTTTCTTTTAATATGAGGGAACGGAGGGCTTGGGCGGCTTTAAAGGTGGCTGTTACCTTAGATGGCATAATGGCTTTAAGTGATGGTTCAAGTCAGTGGATTTCTTCTGAGGTTTCCAGGAAATATGTATCTCATTTAAGAGGATGTCATGATGGGGTTCTTGTAGGTGCAGGGACTTTTCTGCAGGATAATCCTCGTTTAAACAGTCGTCACCCTCCTTATCAGGATAAAAAAAATAAGGTTATTATTGTGGATCCAAAAGGGGTGTCTTTGGAACATATAAAATCCTCTTATATGGCTCAGGTGCGTCCCCTATCCCACATTATTGTGATTGTGGCTGATTCACTTAAGGTTTCCGTTAATCTTCCTGATTTTGTCTTAAAAAAATATCCATTGGATGAAGAGGGGAGGTTTAATTTGCGTTCCATTTTATCGGATTTATACAGGGAGGAGGGAATTAATTCTCTTCTTGTAGAAGGGGGAGAAGCCGTATTTTCCTCATTTCTCCAACAAAAAGAGGCACAAAGACTTTACCAATTCGTCAGTCCTCGTTTTCTCGGCGGAAACGGGGGGCGGGGATTTACAGGCTCTTTCCGGAGTCAAAGCATAGATCATGCCCCTTTTTTAAGGGATATGGATATTGTCAAACTAGGGCCGGATTTTTTAATCACAGGGCTTTTATAAGTGCCCGATTTCTCAAGTTAAAATTTCTATTTTCCGATAGACACAGTATATGACTCAGGATCAGGTCAAAGTCCTTTTAGTTGATGACGATACCAATTTTCTTAAAGTTACCAAACAGACTTTGGAAAATAAAGGATGTATCGTTAAAACGGCAAAAAGCAGCATACAGGCTATGTCTGTCATTTTAAATGAGATTGTGCATCTTGTTTTTGTTGATTGCGTGCTATTGGCTGATAGCGGAACCAGCCTGGTTCAAAAAATACGGGATGCTGTGGGGCAGTCTGTTGAAATCATTTTAATGAGTGGAATAGTTTCTTCTCGTTCTATAGATAATTGTATTCAAAAAAATTCCTGTGGCTTTTTTAAAAAACCACTTGGAATTATGGATATTGATCGGGCCTTAAATAGGGTCAGAAATGAAATGCTTCAGGGAGTCAGCGATAATATTTTAGTGAGATATTTTGGAGATACCTCCTCTGAAGAGTATCAATTAAAATATTTGGTTTCTTTGAATCAAGTGAAGGGTTTTGAGTTTTTTCTCATTCTGTCACAATTGTTGAAATTTAAAGAATCTTTTACAATTCAGTTTGATGTGAAGGGAAAGCACCATACAGCTTCTGTGAAAAAAAATAGTTATGTTGATTATATAACTGATGACACAGAAAAAATCTTTCAAATACTTTTGGATGAGAAGATTTTAACAAAAAAGGAAAAGTCAGCGGCTTTGTCGGCTGATATGAAAAAGATTACTGAATATTTGGTGGAAACCGGTCGTGCCAGCCCCCATCAAGTTGCTAATATAAAACGCAGACTCTTTTTTGAGGGATTAAAAAGTCTGATTGACCAGAAAATAAAGATATGCGTGGATCTTTCTCAAAATGTTAAGGAATGGTTTCATGTCTCGCAAAGCGACTTTTCCGATGAAGTTTTTAATTGTTTAGGGCAGCAGCCTCTTTCCGAATTCCAGAGTTTAGTGGATGAGTATCTGCTGGAGTTTTCTGTTACGCAAATTAAGGAGTGTTCTTATCTTCCTATTGTTAGCGGTTTGTCTGAACTTCTAAAAGATGGCTTGAAAATTTCAAAAATAAAATCCAGTAAATGCTTCTCCTCTCCGGAGGAGTTTTATAAGGGATTGTTTTATATTTTTCTAAAGGGAGGAATAAATATCACAAAACTTCTTTCAGATAGAGAGCATAAGTATATTCTGGAAAGATATAAAAAACTTGGGAATTTTTTAAATCAAACCGACCCGGAGGAGGTTTTTCAATTTATGGGCGCATTAAGTGTTGGGGCTATGCGCAATGTTATGCAAACAGATGTCAGTCAAGTTACTAAAATCTATCATAAATTTATGACTTTTAATCATGTGGATAAAATGCCGGTCGGTTTATCAACAGAAATTGTTGATCGCATTAACTTTGTTTCATCTAAGGTCAAGGAATACCAAAAAATCCTGACCGAAAAAGACATTCAAGTGGCTCGGGAACGGGAGCATAAAGATCAACAGGCCATGGAAGTTATGGAAACCCATAAAAAGCAAAAAGTATGTCAGGAGCTTTTGGAAAAAGAAAAATACAAAGAGGGGTTTCAAGTGCTATCCACAGTATCAGACAAGATGATGAATGGAGAACTAAAATGTAAATTACTGTATTTATGGATTGCTTTTCAAGAACCTTCTGCGGGTACAGATGAGGATAAAAAAAGTCGGTTTTTTCATGATATCAGTATTGCTCCCCCTCAATTAAGAAAATCCTCCCTTTATTTTTATGTGATGGGACTATTTTATATGACCACTGAAAACGAAGGAAAGGCTATTAGTTGTTTTAAGCATGCACAGCTTTATGATTTATCTTTTAAACCGGCCCATAAGGCCTTTAGGGAAGCCATGTTGCAGCAGAATCAAAAGAAGTCAAAAAAAGGGCTTAAAGGCTTCATGGGAGGAAAAAACTGGCAAAAAACCGGATAGTTGCCGGGAAAAAGATTTTATATTTAAAAGAGGTATTTAATATTTTTTATTTTTATCCGATAATAGTTAGTGAGAATTAGGGATGAGGTGAGGTTTTTAGTTTGTTTATGACTATTTTAATGAAAGCTTATTTATATCAAAGCATCATATTCAGGATTTCGTTTTCAACAGTTTCATCTGGGAGAGAGCTATTTTTGTAAGGATTTTATACAGGATAGAAAAAGGAGCCGCCTTAATGAAAAATTTACTGCTTTTTTGTTTTTTAACGGGTTGTACAACTGTTGGACAGCATTTTCAAAGTTTTCGGGAAATGTCAGGAAGAGGACTGGCAAGTGTTAACCCCGGTAACTTATTCTGTGAGAGATTGCGATTATCCCATGAAAAAAGAGAAAACTGTTTGCAAATAGTGCGTAATAATAAAATCAGTGATTCCGTACTGTCTTTATGTGCGAATCTGGAAATCACACCAGAGCAGAAAGTGGATTTACTGGGAACTGTTGCCGGAAAAGAACTCAGCGGAGCTTTAGTATCAGCTAGTGTTAATTGGCAAGCTTCTCCAAAACAGACCATTAAATTTCTAGGGGAGGTTGCCGGAAAGGAAGTCAGCGGATTTGCTGTCTCCATGTGTGAAGAGTTATGGAAAACAGCTCAACAGAGAATGAGCTGTGTTTTGGACAGCATTGCTCCCGTTTCATCAGCCACGGATAATCTTCTTTAGAGGATATGGGGTTATACCGCTCCGGTTTGAAAATTTCCGGTTCTTCATAAGAAAGAAGAACTACACCCTCCATTCAGCGAAGAGAGGGTTCAAAAGTTCAAACATGCGTTTTACCACAGAGTGACTTTTAGCCGCATCTGCGTCAAATCCGAACTCATTTTTTCTGTTATACTCCACCGGTTTGAAAATTTCCGGTTCTTCATAAGAAAAAAGGATTACCCCTTTCTAACAGCCTATAGGGGTCAAAAATTCAAACATGCGTTTTGCCACAGAGCGACTTTCAGCCGCTACTGTGTCAAAGCCG
>JAPOOY010000174.1 GCA_026713205.1 Bdellovibrionales bacterium | reverse complement strand
TGCTTGAAAAAAACAAAAGATGAAGAAGATTCTTATGAGCCCTATTTTACCCGCTCCGGAGCTTGTATTAAGATATATGATGAACTTAAGCACAAAAATTACAATCGTCAAATTTATACAGAAAGAAAAATACACTACATTTCCGAAGACGGACAATTTTATGGTCAAGCCCATGTGGGACTTAACCCCTGGCAAGGGCAATTTCAGTTCGGAAAAGACTTAACCACTGCCAGTGGAATTCGTACTAAAAGGGATGGGGTGCCTTTTCCCAGCCTGGTTATTAACCAATTTCGGGCCGTTAACTTTTTCCCCTCTTACTTAATAGATAAGTTTTTAAATATTCATATATCCCACAATTATTACTTCTTATTTCAGGTTATTATTGCAAGACATGACAACATTGAACATGGTAGTCACCCCATGGGGAGGGAATTTATAAGGGATGGCTATTATCTGGCGCGAATTCTAATTATGAGAAATCCTCTGGAGACAAATGGAGTAGAAACGGTAGAATACCTTGATGAGCAGAAGGAAAAAATTCTGGTCAATGAACATCTGGAACCTTCTTTTGTTCATGGAGGAGAGTACTTATCTCATGTGGACACAGTCATAAATGTGAGAGGAAACTGGGTGAATATTTATGTTCCCACTCAATTTAACAACCAACAATTTATTTACCTGGCTTCAAGAAATCAGATTGCCATTCAGGTTCTTCCAGCCGATCCTAAAAAATTTGTTTATAAGAAAGAAATTGTAACAGGAGGGGAAGATTGTGAGTTAGATTTGAAAAAGACGAAATGGGAACCTTATTTTAATTGTGAGACTCTTGGAAAAGACTCTCTGACTTCCGATTGCCACGAGTTGGAGATCATGCCTCATACAGCCCCTATGCAGACTAACGATTGGATGAACTGGAATGTACTCCGGCGAGCGCCTCTCTTAAATACAGATAACATTATTGATCAATCGGAATTGGGAAAAAAACGCCGATTTTTTACTTTTCATCCTGATCCTAAAAAGAAGTCAATAAACCCTTTGGATCTAAAAGCTCTCCAAAAGAGAAAGAAAATTGCAGTGCATAAAGGAAAAGAAAATAATTGCTCCATTGAATCTCTTCATTTTGATAAATATGAAGTGGATCCAAAGAATGAAAAAGCTTTAAAGAGAGTTGTAAAAGAAATGGGAGAAAAGTGCTTTGGGAATCGGAAGCATATTCTAGCCCAAGGAAAACAAAAAGACTTTGACAATTCATTAGAGGAAATGAGAGGGAAAAACAATCAGAATTCAGAAAGAAAGCAAGTTGAAATAAAAGAAGAAAAAGATATATTGCCTTCCATACTAAAGCAATTTGCAGAGGAGAATGCTCTTAAAGTTGTGGATCTGTCCGATCCGGAGCAAACTCAAAAGCTGGTTTCTGATTTAAATGAAACAGGAACTTTTTTTGAAGAACAGGCAAAGGCAATAAATGCTCTTGCCTCTCAAATTAATTCCTCTTCTGATAAAAAGACAGCTCGGCCATCTCGTGTTCGTGGTTCTGAACAAAGATCAAAGATAGAAGAAGTAAAGGATGATTTTTCCCGGTTTATAGAATGGTCTCAAGATATTATAAGTCCGGAAACTTTGGAACAATTGATGCAAAAAGTTCAAACCCAGTGTCTGAAATCCGATTCAGTCATAGAGGAAAAATCCTTTTGGGAAAAGTCTTTAACAGAGACCGCATTAGATGCCTGGTCCGGTATAGAAGATTTTTTTGAAAATCTAGCCTTAAAGATCAGCGGAGTAGATCCTCAACTTGTAGAGAACTTAAACAAATGTAGTTTAGACATTATCCGCTCAGAATTGAAAAAGATTTTTGAAGGAAATAAAACAGAAATTCAAGATAGAGATAATACAACGGCTATGGATGCTGTTCGTAAAACTGTAGAAATGAACAGTGTAGTTCAGATTTATAACCCCAGTTCAAAAGTTTTTGAAGAGTTTTCAAAAAAAATGGCGCTTTTAATTATTGAGAAAATAGAAAAAGATAAACTCAAATCCATTGTGAATAAGGGTGTGACAACAAAAAATTATAAAGATCATACCATAGGATCCTTTATACATAATCTTTGCTTTTTTTGGTTTGATAAATATTTTTCCGAGTATTTGACGGGAAAACAAATGATTA
>JAPOOY010000172.1 GCA_026713205.1 Bdellovibrionales bacterium | reverse complement strand
GGAACTAAAAAAGAATCTGTTCTTTTATAATAAAAGCCTGAAACAATCGCTTTTAAAGAAGATTTTTTTACTCTTGAGCGTTCAGCACCTTTTTCCCTATACAAGTATTCATCTTCGGGAATAATAGCTCCTTTTTCTGCCAGAACCGCAAAGGTTTTTTGATATGTATCCCTATCTATCCATCTATTTGTAATATTTCCCTTATTATTTACGACACTAAATTTGTCTCTTATGAGCTTAAAAACCAATTGACCATTCTCAAACCAAGCTCTTAAACTTATTGGAATTTTGTAATCTTTACAAGGTTCCAGATTACTTCCTCTGAATGTTCTACATTGTTCTTGAGGCTTATAAAATTCCCGTTCCTGCCCTAAACTGTGAGCGAGTTCATGAGCTACAGTTCCTACATTTTTTGCATTATCTCTCACAAAAGCCACATTCCAACTACCTCTTCCAATATCGGGACCAAATTCCATCCTGCTGAACAGTTTCAATTCTTTCCGGTATGGATGAAGAAAAAGACCTCTTGTAGTTTTGGGTTCATTATGAAATTTAAAATAACTTCTTGGAACAATAGCAAATATCTTGCTATATCCCCCTAAAGCTCTTTTTTCTTCCAAAGTAGAAATATCTCTTAACATGCCGATAGTTATAGTTGATCTCTTGTTGGCTGGATCAGCTAGTCTTTTATTACAACTTCCTGGAATAGAGTTTCTATTATTCTCTGTTAATAAAATTTCAGCCGATATCCCTGAAACAGGGAACATGGCTGGGATATATTTTTTAACTTCATCTGAATTGACAAACTCTCTCACCTTTGCCTGAGAAGAGGGATTATAGTTTGTGGAGCATCTTTGTCCGCCATCTATCCTGGCAAACCCCAACTTTAATTTAGGTGTTTTTACTATACTAACACGAAAGTTTTTTCCTATTCTACAATTCTTATTTTTATGATAAGTATTAGAAGCAAGAACAACTGTAACAGGAACCTTTTTTATTGGTTTTCCCATAGGAAAAAGAAGAAACTTATAATAACCATCCCTTTCCAAATCTCTTTTAGAGAAACCACAGTCTTTAAGTTGATTATATATCATGTTACCGCTGAAAGGCTTATGAAAACATTTGGAGTGATAAAACTTTTTTCGTATATAAAGATTCAAACTGAAAGATTTATTTTCTCTAAAACCTTTCTCCAATTTAACCAAAATTCCTGCTCTTTTTCCCATTACCAATTCGTAATTATCATAAGGAGGATGCTTTTGCTCATTCATAGGCTCTATTTGTGGAGCCATTACAGACTGAAAGACTACAGCAGATTTTATTTTAGGCACATGAACTGGACACTTCCCTACGCTGATTCTTGACTCTGCTAATTGTAGCGGTTTTGAAGTAGAGGATTTTGTCTTACTCCCTGATAGATGTCCAGAACCGGCTGTTGGAGTGGTTCTCTCTGTTCCTCTGGAGGATATATTTTGTCTGGTTGCATTTCTTGTTCTGGAAGAGCCTTTATTTCCCTGAGAGCGTGCTCTTTTTGAAGCAGTCCTTAAGTTAGCATTTTCAAAGCCCTTATTCTGAGAAGAGCCTTTATTATCTTTTCTTAAGCTCTTCTTGAGAGCTAAAGCTCCAGCTGCTGCCCCGGCAGTACCTAAAAGAGCTTCACTTCCCAGCCCCCCTGAACCTTCAATTTCATTTCCACTTTGATTATTTCCCGGACCGGATGAGAGGTTTTCAGATCCAAGTTTTGCTTCTGGTTTAGTTGTCACTTCCTGAGGAGTAATTTCTGTCTGTATTTGTTTGGCTTCCACTTCCTGCTTTTTCTTCTGAGCCTGCTGACATATATTGACGGCCAGAGAGTTTAAATTTGAAGTAGCTTTTTCTTTTCCAATTCCTGAACAGTCCACAATGTCCTGACTTTTAAGATGATCCTTAAATAAAGCCGTTTGGTTTCGGCTTTGTCTTTTATATATCTCCGCAACATTTCTGACTTCTTTATAACAATCATGGTGGGAGGTGGGATTTTTTGCCTTTTCCAACACATGATTTATTGAGTAGCGGTCTTCAACTGAAAAACAGTCCTTAAAAACTCTTCTTAATTCTTCCTGTTTGTTTTTACACATTTCCTGACAATGAATCTTTCCATTAGAGCAAAAGTTATTTTGCAGTTGGGATAAACCGCTCATCAAACCTGAAAGGTTGTTTAACTGGCAGGAGGTGGCATTTCCTCCATGCTGTTGAAAAAAAGAATAGCTGTTTTCCTTTAAATTGGAACCCTCGGCATAGGGAGCATTACAACCGGAAGGGTTTAAGCAACAGTTTTTATTTCTGTTATGGACTTCTTCACAAATTGAATAAACACTTTCCGGAGATTGCTTGTTTAAAAGGGTATTATGTAAATGATCCAGACAATCACTGTCAATCCGGCAGGTATAGCCAGTGGAGGCCGGAGTCCTGGATGTCCCATAAGTTTCCCATTCATCTGCCTGGGCCTGGAAGAAAGTAAAAAAAGTTAATAAAAAGCTGAAAAAGGCTATAAGACCAGTCAAGAAATTCCCTTTAAAATCATCTAATGATATTACCTTAATATCGGTTTATTTCTGGAAAATCTTGAATACTCTAACTGTTAACATTTAAAGACTTTATGAGAGAAAAAATCTCTTGTTAAGAGGCTTTTTCTCTGAATGTTCTATTTATCTGAAGATTTTTTAAGAAGCTTCTGCTTTAAAATTCAAAATAAACTTTGTCGCTTTCTGAGCTTGGAAGGAAGCCCTAAAAATTGCTTTTTTGTCTGTTTTTAACAATCTAATCCAGGATTTATTAAGGGAGGAGTAATCCTTCTTTCATCTGGAAAATCTCAAACTTCAAACCGGACCAGTATAATATACACTCCTAAATGCAAATGACCTATTTCCTTAAATTGATGCCAAATATTCAATGACTTTGCTCCTTGGAACTATGCTACACT
>JAPOOY010000178.1 GCA_026713205.1 Bdellovibrionales bacterium | reverse complement strand
TCAAACACTGTTGGAGGGACAGGGCGAAATGTTCAAAACACAATATACAATCCATGTAAGCTCTTAAATTTCTTTCCATAAGCAGTACCTGTTGTATCAGAAAATCCAGCGCTCCTGTGGGCATCAGGGCTATTTGTCCCCTTAAACTCTCCTGATCTCCATGAATAAATCCTGATTTTTCGCCCGCTTTCATCATGCGGCCATCCCTTAAAAGCCACTGCCAGCTCTGGGACACAAAGAGAGCTTGTTTTCTGTCCTTAAGCTCCAGAGGGAAATTCATAGCAAAAGGGAGAGTGTCTTTGACAAAGATTTTCTTCCACAGTTCCAGGGACAAAGTTCGCAGTTCTTTTTTATCTTTAAGCTGATTGATCACATCCATCCGGCCCTGAGCGGCGGAAATCAACCAACCTTCTTCCGAAGTTAAATCCCGGATGACGCTGACTGGTAATTTTTTAAAACGAAGGGTCTGTAACCGGGAACGCAAAGTCACCGGCAGACGGCTGGGGGATGGGGAAATAAAGAAGAAAAAACTTTTTAACGGAGGTTCCTCCACAATTTTTAATAGAGAGTTAACCGCCTGAAGATTCAGACGATCGGCTTCATCCACAATAACAATTTTCGCCCGAGCTGAGGTCTGAAGAGCTAAAAACCCTGTAATCCCCCTAACCTCATCTATTTTAATTTGAAGGGTTTTAGGTGAAATGAATAAAACACTTTCACTCTCTTCTTTTTCCACTCTCTTGCAGGAAAAACATTCACCACAAGCCGGAAGAGATTTATCACACAGAAGATTCTGCGCCAGGGCCCAAGCCATTTTCTTTTTCCCCACACCGGAAGGGCCGGAAAAAAGCAAAGCATGGGGGAAACTTCGTTTTTGAAGAGCTGTTATAAGCCGTTCATGTATTTTCTCTTGTCCTTTGATTCTCTGTCCTAAATAAGCCATTCCCTTTCCCATATATTATAAAGGTGTTTTCAATTATCCCGACTAAAGAAGGGAGTTTCAACAAACTTTCCACAAAAAATTTCAAACCGGCCAGATAACTTAAAAAACCAGGAAAATCCTTAAAATATATAGTATTGCTATTAAAGAAAGATTTTAGCCAGCCATGAAACTCGCAAAAATTATAAAATGGGAATACGGAAAATGGACCCAATCCATTAAAACGGCTCTTATTAAGAGCACAAACTATAAAATGGATTTTTTTCTTTCATTGATTGTGCCGGTCTGTGTTTATTTTTTTATTAAATACAATCTATGGAGTTCCATTTATCATTTTAATTCCGGCGAAAAACAGATTCAAGGGTACAGCCTGGACAAAATGATTCAATATCAATTTTGGATTATGATTTTTGATTTTTTTGTCAGAGCCCACTTCTTCAGCGAAAATCTTTCTGAAAGCATCCGCTTAGGAAAAATTTCCTCTTTTCTGCTTTATCCTTTTGGTTTTATAAAATATCAATTATCCCTTTTTATTTCCGATAAAATAATTCAGTTGGGTGTAGGCGGCCTGGCCTTGTCCCTGGCTTTGTGTTTTTATTTCACAGAGCCTCTGAATGGCGCCATTTTAATTAAGTCCTTTTTTCTCATGTGCCTGGTGAGCGGCTTCTGGTTTGTCATACAAATTATTGTGGGACTTTTAGCTTTCTGGCATGACGAAACCTGGAGTTTAAATGTTTGCTTCCGCTTTATAGCGGCTTTTCTTTCCGGATCACTTCTGCCTCTGGATTTTTACCCGGAAGCCTTAACAAAAATCCTGCTCTGGACTCCTTTTCCCTATTTGATTTACTTCCCGGTAAAAGGGCTTATGGGAGAACCTATTAATTTTGGTTTTACCTGTTTAGTTTTGGGAGTCTGGATAATAGGTCTTTCTTTTTTTATGGGCTGGCTCTGGAAAAGAGGACTCAAATTTTATACCGGATCGGGAATATGAAAACATTTCATAAATACGGAGCCATTTACAAAGAGTTCTTTAAAACAAACTTGTCTGAAAGTCTGAGTTTCCGGCTGGATTACCTCATACAGAATTTAATGACTCTGTCTTTTCTCGCCACTTCCTTTTTAACAGCTGATTTTATTTTTAATCATATAGAAACCATTGGTTTTTGGAACAAAACGGAATTCTTTTTCTTTCTGTCTTTTGTCGTTTCTGTCAATCAAACTCATCACCTGCTGTTCAGCTATAACTTCTGGGCCTTAAGCCAACATATAAGGCTGGGAACGCTGGATTTTATTCTGCTTAAACCGGCAGCCGGTTTTTTTATTATATTCACCCGCCATCTGGCTATTCCGGTTATTTTTACAACAATGGTATCTTACGGCTTGATGATTTACTTTGGATGGGAAGTCGGATTAAACGGGATAGCCTGGCTCACCCTTCCCTTCTGTCTTTTTCTAGCCGTAATGCTCCTTTTAGGAATTGAAGTTCTTATCGCCCTTTTAAACTTCATAACAATTGAGGGACATGGAATTAATCAAATGCGCATACAACTTCAGCATTTTTTACGCTGGCCGGATTTTATATATAAAACCCCTGTTCGGTTATGGATGCTGCCCTTCCTGGCTGTGACTTCCGTTCCCGTAAGATGGCTGCTGAACTTTGATTACTGGACCTGGATGTTTCTTATGTTCCTCGGAACAGCCGGACTTTGGTGCTTTATTGCTTTTTTCTGGCCTAAAGCGGTTCATTTATATGAATCCCCCTCCAGTTAAACACAAACCCGAAGAAAATATCTCTTTTTACAAATCTATTTCCATTAAAAGAGGGCAGTGATCCGACCCCATCTGTTCCTGATGAATTGTTATTTCCTTCAATTTTTCTTTTAAAATTTCACTGACACAAATATGATCAATTCTCCAGCCCCGATTTTTTTTTCGGGCATTTTCCCGATAGGACCACCAGGTAAATGCGGATTCTTTTTCCGGATAGAAATGGCGGAAAACATCAATAAAACCCCGGTTGAGAAAAGACTTAAACCATTTTCTCTCTTCAGGGAGAAAGCCGCTTGTGGTTTTTAAAGCCACAGGGTCATAAACATCCTTATCCAAAAGGGCTGTATTATAATCTCCAACAATAACCAAACCCTTTCGTTCCTTTTTCTCCAGAGATTTTACGAAAAGAGTCAAACGGTATAAAAATTCCTGTTTGAATAAATGCCGCTCTTCCGTCATAGCTCCATTAGGAAAATAAATATCTAACAAAATAAAAGAATCATATTCTGAAATTAAGATTCGCCCTTCCCTGTCAAACTTTTTAATTCCCATTCCTTTGCGAGTGCGGACGGGCGGTTTTTTGGAAAAAATGGCTGTGCCGGAATAACCTTTTTTTACACCACAGGAAGACCATTCCCGATGAGGATAATAATCTAAAAGATGGAGTTTTTTGTCCAATTGATCCGGATGGGCTTTTGTTTCCTGAAGACAGAGAATATCAGGATTGTATTTTTTAATAAAATCCTCCAAACCCTTATCAAAAGAAGCGCGAATACCATTTACATTCCAGGTGGCAATCTTCATGAACCTGAAAATAAATCGGTTGAATTTTAAAAGCAATAAGAATACCTGTGTCTATACTCCTCCAGCTTAAATTTTCAGGTTTTTGAATAAAGGAACCTGTACTCTTCCGGCGTGAAAATTCATGAATTGAATTTATACCGATCAGGTTTGAAAATTTCCGGTTCTTCATAAGAAAAAATGCTTACACCCTTTATAACAGACTATAGGGGTCAAAAATTCAAACATGCGTTTTGCCACAGAGCGACTTTCAGCCGCATCTGTGT
>JAPOOY010000159.1 GCA_026713205.1 Bdellovibrionales bacterium | reverse complement strand
TCCCCAAAATACTCAATCACTTTATTGGTCCCGCCTTTGACGGTGAGTATGCTAAGAAGTTTTAAAATGACATCCTTCGCGGAAGTCCAGCCGCCCATCTCACCTTTTAAATGAACCCCTGTGATAGAGGGTCGCCGCACTTCCCAAGGCAGTCCCGCCATGACATCCACGGCATCCGCTCCCCCAACACCCACGGCAATCATTCCCAGCCCTCCCGCATTCGGTGTATGAGAATCCGTCCCGATAATCAAACCCCCGGGGAAAGCATAATTTTCCAACACCACCTGATGAATAATCCCCGCGCCCGGTTTCCAAAAACCGATATTGTAATGACTGGCTGAGGTGGAAAGAAACTCATAAACCTCCCGATCCGTAACAAGGGATCTTTCCATATCTTTTGCCAAACCCTCTTTCGCCTGAATCAAATGATCACAGTGAATGGTTGCCGGAACAACCGTGGATTTTTTTCCGGTTAACATAAATTGCAGGATAGCCATTTGAGCGGTCACATCCTGCATGACCACCCGATCCGGACAAAGAGACAGGAAACCTTCCTTTCCCGTAAAAGATTCAGGTTCCTTTAAGTGAGCAAATAAAATTTTCTCCGATAAGGTCAGAGGGCGGCGCAACCTGGAGCGAACCTGATCCAAACGGCTCTGGCTTGTTTGATAAATTCCTTCCACAAAGCGCTTCATTTCCTGAGGGGTTAACATAACCTGCCTATGTTACAGAAAAACTGAAAGAGAGTCAAAATCCATCCCCCTATGGAATAAGAAGGGCGACTTGGCTTTTTAGCCCGATTTTTTTATATTCCGAAGCCTGGACTTTTAAAGCGCTAAAGTTATTGATTTCCCCGTGATTCTTTTCTATACTAAAACCACCCATGAGATTTCTGATCATCTTCCTGTTTTTCTTATTCAGCGCGCCCTCTTTGGCCAAAATTCATTTTGAACCTTATGTAGGATACGCTGTCACATTTACAGGTGATAAAGCTGTCAACATTCCGGAAAGTTCCGTCTCAACTTCAATACAAAAGGTAAAAGAAGGTCAATTTTACCATGGACCTTCAGGAGGAGCACGAATCGGTTATTCCCGTTTGGGGCTCGCCTTTGGCCTGGATTTCACTCTATCTCAAGTAACAAGCCCAACACACAGTTTAACCCCTGTATTGTTCGGCCTCTTTGCCTCTTATAAATTGCCTTTATTTTTTAGAGTTTACGCCTCTTTAATCCCCGGTCATTTAGGGCTGCCCCTCAGCTACATACAAAAAAATCCAAGGTACCCGGGAGGGGAATCTGCAAAATGTAATGCCTGGGGAGGAAAACTGGGAATCAGCTATCTGTCCATGCCCTTCCTCAGTGTTAATTTTGAATATCAACCCATTCAAATGTCAGGACCGACAAACTGCCGGAACCTTCTCTCCCATTCTCTAATAGCCTCTATAAACTTTATTTTATAAAGCAATGGCTTCCTCTGTTTGAAAATACAAACCGTATCATCAGGAAGGAAAGGTCCTCTCATCTCCCGGCCGTTATCAACCGATAAGGTATAATATATCCTCCAGTTTGAATTTTTGAGGATTTCAAAACCAAGGAATATATATAAACCGAAACTTATCCAACCCCTCTATGAAACACCTGAAAACCATTTATTTAAAAAACTACCTGTGGGAACTCAAAGCCTTTCTCCTGCTCTTCTTATTTATTTTGTGCATGGGAATTCAGAATATGTTTATTTCCCAGCCCCTTTTCCTGAAAAAATGGATGAGAAAATTTAAAGATCACAGACACACAATCCTTCGTGTTCATGAAGCCTCATTCCTGGAAATGAATATGGATGTAAAAATTTTAAAAAAAAGAAGTTCCGGCTCCATATATTTGGAATTTTTATTGAAAAAACCGGATGGTTCTTTTCGTTTGATAAATTCCATTGATTTACCGGGACCCTATAACGGATATTATGAGTTTGGAAAAGGGACTGTCTCCTTGGGACTTTTAGATCAAAATGGAGATGGCCGTATGGAAGTGATTGCCCCCACCTTTGATAATTTTTTTCGCCCCCATGCCAATATTATTTTTTATCACCCGAAACTCCATCAATTCAAATTACACCCTAAGGTAAAGCCCATTCAATTCCAATAATTCCGATTTTTCCAATTGATATACTCCTCCGGTTTGAAATTTTTCAGTAAAGAAGATCAGCCACACACTGACGGTAAAAATAAGGGGCATCGTCCAAAAATCCAATAGACACCTCAAAATAATCATTATCTAAAAAATAAAGACCTTTCACCTTTCCCTGAAGCTCAATTTCAAACTCTGAAAGAAAGAAGCCTATAGGCTGCCTGAGCACAGCTTTTAACAAGCCCTCTTCCATAATGATCAAATGGTTCTTATGTGATTGCAGAGTGAATCCCTTAAAGTTCACAGATGTCAAACATCCTTTCCTGGCAATAGTTTTATTATTCGCCAGAAAAAAAAAGTCAGACACCAATAGCTTAGGATGAAAGGATTTGGAAGATTGATCTTTAACTACAGTCAAATATTTATTACTCATCTTTCTCTTCTCTAAAACTCAATTCCATTGATACTTTAATTCTTGCTAAAGACTCTATCGGAAGAAATGGCGAAAAAACTTTATAGTTAATTTCAAAAAATATAAAATCATCAATGAACGAATAATTATAAAATGATCTGTTAAACTTTTTAACAGAGGACATCTCTTTTATTAACAAAAATCTCCGTGTAACTGTAAAAAAATATAACAGTGTTTAATTTTTTTACGATATTTTTTCCAAATTGATTGTGTTTGATTTTTTGTGAAGATATTATAATGTAAAAAAACTAATGAATCAGAGACTGCAAGGATTGCAAGCAATTTCATTACTCCGATTCAAAATAAGTTTTTTGTACAATATTACTCAGGACCAGGAGTTGCATAACAGTTATCTCTTGTATCAAATCCAATTCCTGGTGGATGACGACCCCACTTAGAGTCGTCGGAACGAGCAATTTCTAATAGTCTGGCATGAGATATAAAGGAGGCAGTATAGAGCACTATTTCTTTTCTTCCTTTCAGTCTCACGACACGAATTTCGTGGCCTTCATTGTGATATGGAAAATAAGAGGTAACAGACTGATATAACTCATCATCAGATTCAGTTC
>JAPOOY010000164.1 GCA_026713205.1 Bdellovibrionales bacterium | reverse complement strand
TAAATCGTTTATGGCCTTACTTTGCAGGCTCTCTTGTTCTTGTTTTGGGAAGCATTACTCTCTATGAGCATTTGCCGTATAATCTTGATTCGGTAGAAAAAAATGGAGTATTCAATGCTGTGCTTCTCTCCATGGTGGCCTCATTTATCGGCTTGGCGGGTTTGGAAAATCCTCTTTATAGTTATTCATTTTTTTTTAGCAGGACACCTGTTGCCTCTAAAAATGTTGAAACTCCCGCCGATACCTCTCAAACAAGTCAACCTTCAATCAAAAAAGAAGCGGAGACAAACATTCCTCAAAAAGAAGGAGAGGCGGCACAAGCTCCTTCTCATTAAAAAAAATTTTTGTAGATAAGAAGAAAGGTTTATCCTCCATTAAAAAATATAAAATATAATTTTTTATTTTTGTGTGGAAATTTCATTTTTAATATGTCTAAATAATTTACTGCATCCATCTGCAACATAAGCGCCAGATAAAGACATATTAATAAAATCTATTAAAGATGAGAGTGGAATAGGGTAAATTTTCTAAAATTCAGGCTCATGTCATCCTTTTGTAAAATTTTCATTCTTTAGGAAAGTTTTATAAAATATTTCCAGCTTCGTAATAACCAACAAAATTGCAAAGACAGGGAGTTCCTCTTGGATAACATCCGGAGGATATGACGGGAACATTAGTTCCCGGACCGGAAAGCTGCATACAGGAGCGAAAAAAAGGCCACACTTGAATGCAGGAAGAGAGCCAATTTGTCATCATTGGATAGTTGATAATAAATGACAGGCACATATGTCCATTCATTGTCATGCAAAAGTTGCTTGCTCCATAGCCACAAACAGGGTGGATGGGAGGCGGGTGAGGTGAAGGAAAAAACGGAGGGTGAGGAAACGGAGGATGAGGTGAAGGAAAAAACGGAGGAAATTGTTGTTGTGCTTCCATAAAGCAGGAATCACACTCTTCTTCTTCAAAAGCAGCGTCAGGGTTATTTCTTTGTCTTTCTTCAAATTCTGTTGGGAGGGTATCTTCTTCCATATATTTTGTTTCAGGAGGGAAGGAACTCCATCCTTTGGTAACAAAAAGCCCCATGCATAAACCGATAAAAATTACGCAAAATGATTTCATTGTGAAATCTCAATAACCGATTTTACATATTTTGTCTAATTCATTATGAAATGAGTGTAAATTTTTCCGGTGGATAGGAAACCTATTGGATTTTCTGTGTCTCTGGAAATAAAAACCAGGAGAAGTTGTATTTCATTCTCTCTTCTGCCACCTTTGTAAGATAAGTTTTGAAATAGAGGGAAAAACATGGTATTTAGCCCCCTTTATAAGAGGAGAATAATATAAGATTGCTTAAATTCTGGGCTTTTTTATAATTAAAACTGATAATCTTCGGTTTTTTATGGTTTTATGATAGCTTTTAAAGAAGGCTTGAAGAGTCATAAAGGTCATATGGTACCTATCGGGCAGCGATAAATAGACTGTTGGCCCGTTCAGTCTTTTCTAAAGGGTTTAAAGCCTGGTTTAAGAAAAAAAAGATTTGTTTAGGGGTTATAGACCTGCTAAAAAAACGGAAACTTCATCCAGGACTGTGTTGATGATTGCAAGAAGAAAGTTACTGATTATTGTAATAGCTTGTTTGACCGGTTCTCCTTTGGTTGTATATGGGGAGAAAAAACAGGAATTGAATTTTCCTCCTCCTGTTGAGGAAAATAGGGATTCTATTGTCAGGCTTTTTGCATTTCATTCAGATGGTTTACACTTACGCTATGGAACAGGATTTTTTGTGGAAAATGACAGGTTGGACCATGTCACTGTTACCACTACATTCCATTTCTTTTTGACTCCCTATCTAACGGGGCAACCCGTGAAATTTATGATGGAATATCAGGGGGAACTCATTGCTTTAGAGGATTGGGAGGCGTCTTTTTCTCCTGTACAGGATATCGCTTTTATTCATATTCCAAGGAGTCAATTAAAAGACGGGCTTTTTGTGAAGTCTCTAAAAATTCGGAAGACCCCTCTCCAAAGAGAAGAATTGCTTTACGCCATAGGTTTTCCTTCCGGTCACTTTGATACAGTTGAGGCGACAAACATCCAACCTCATCCTGAAGATCAAGGCGATTTAACTTTTATATTGAACAAAGGGAAAATGTCCGGTTTCAGTGGCGCTCCTTTTATGGATCAGACAGGGAAGCTGGCTGTTTTTTATAAAAAACATTATCTGAATACCGGTTTTGGTTCCGGAGTGGAAAAACTGGATCAGTTGATGAAAGACTCTAATAGCTGTACGGGTGGATTAAACTTTTTTGAAGAGTGTGTTTTTGAGGCCGGGAGGGAGTTATACCGTGCTGGAAAAGCGGGAAATCCAAAGGCTCAGAACCTGATACTTCAAATGGGAAGTGACTGCTCCGGTTGTTTTGAAAATTTTATGCAATCCGTTGGAGTACAGGATTTGTCGGTTATGAAAGAAGAGTGGAAAGTCTTTGAAGAAGAAACCGCCAAAGCGTATATAGATGTTCTTTATACAAGGATTATAAAGAATAAAGATCCGCAGGAAATGGAAATGTTCTGGAGAAAAGGACGAATGCTGGGTGAAAAAGGTTATCCTTATATTCAGCATAATTTATGCAGGGCCAGTCTCAGGTTAGAAACAGGCGAAGCCAGTTTGACTATAAAGGAACTTTTGAAATGCTTTCAGGAACCGGCTCAAGGAGGATTTTTTCCGTCTCAATGGTCTATGGGTTATTTATTAATGTCGTCCGATCGGATAGCTGCTTTAGATTGGTTTAAAAAGTCAGCTGAGGGGAGATACCTTAAATCCTGTAGATCAATGACGGAGTTCTATGAGCGGAGGGATGAGCTTTGCTCAAATCAAATAGAGCGTGATAAGGTTGTCCGTGTGCATAATATTGTAAAGAGGCCTTGTCAGGACGCTCGGCTAAAAAATATAATACCATACATTCCCAAAACAAAAAAACAGGCGGAAAAACAAGGTTTCGTTATGCCTTCCTTCACTTCATATTTTAACTTGGATGAAAAAGCAGAGGAAAAAAGTGCAACCTCTGGTTCTATTCAAATAGGTTTTTAAACCATATCAATCGTATTTGAATTTTGAGGTTTTGCAAATGAGCAAAGATTATATGACTTCAATAAAAATTTTAAAACTCCAGACTGGAAAAGAGAGTGGGTGTGGATAATGAAAAATTTTCAAAGGCAGATGACAGCAGCGCTTTTCTCTCTTTGCAATAGAATTTTCTGCATAAGGTTATTTAGTGGAGCCGTTTAAAACTCTTCAATTTGAATTATCCGATGGCGTGGGGCAGTTGACAATCTGCCGCCCTCAATCCTTAAATTCCCTGAATTTTCAAACGCTCCAGGAGTTGAACAATTTTGCAAAACATACGCCGGAGGATTTACAGGTTTTAATTATCAAAGGAGCTGGAGATCGGGCTTTTGTGGCGGGGGGGGGTATTTAGGAGATGACGGCTCTCCCCCCCCCGGAAGCGGAGGGTTTTTTCTAAAAAAGGGAGCAGGCTTTTTTCGCCCTTTAATTTCTTCCCCCTCCTGTCCTGCCTCTCCTTTCAAGCC
>JAPOOY010000209.1 GCA_026713205.1 Bdellovibrionales bacterium | reverse complement strand
ATTTTATCATGTAAAAATTCCTTGTGTTGTGTGAAGATTTTTAACGGATATGCGCGTCCGTAGCTCAATTGGATAGAGCACTAGACTTCGGATCTAGGGGTTAGGGGTTCAAGTCCTCTCGGGCGTGCCATTGACCATTACCGATCTGGTTTGAATTTTGCGATTTTTCGGAACTCACCTCTATAGAGATTTTTATAAAATGATTTGTATTTAGAAATAAAAAACTGTCATTATTTTAACTTCATGACAAAAGTATCAAAAAACCACTTGAAAGAAAAACAAAACCAACCCGCAAAACAGATCGGTCATCATGATAAGTTTTTCAAGAGCTTATACTCCAACCCTGATTTTGCTTTGGAACTTTTCCGGCTCATTTTCTCCAAAGAGGAGATAAAAGCCTATAATTGGAAACAGCTCAAACCTGAAAAAGACACTTTTCCAGATGGCAGCAGAGCAGACCTGGTTTTTTCCGTTCCTCTTAGGAAAAAACTGAAAACCAGAGTTAAAATCTTTATTCTCCTGGAACATAAGGCAAAATATGACATCCAGCTCTTCCGTCAGCTTTTCCGATACCAGACGCTTCTCATTGAGGAAAATCTCAATCAACACGGCAAACCCATGCCCATTATTCCTGTTGTTTTCTATCATGGAAAGAGACCCTGGAAATGGAACTTATCTTTTCAGGCGGCTTTTTTGGGCAAGGATTTTTTGGAAATTCCTGCTTTATCCCGGAAAAGTATGCTAAACTTTGAGATAAGGTTGCTGGATGCCCATGATCCAAAGCTGGATAGAGTATTTAAAGATCAGAGCTTCAAGAGCCGCGGCGCTTTGTATTTGTTAAGGGAGGTCTGGTCTTCAAAAGCGGATTTAGATTTTCTGAGGCGATTTTTTGGATTGTCCCAGGATATTTTGGGGAAACATGACAAGCTGATTTTAAGTGTGATAGAATACCTGGCAACAGGTTATAAAATAAAGCCGGAGATATGGCGGAAAGCTGAAGCGGAGGCTGTTAAACAGGGGCTATTGAAAAAAGGGGGTTACATGGACATAAGAAAACATATTGAAGAGAGAGGCCACGAGAAGGGCTTGAAAAAGGGTCTGAGAGAGGGACGACAGGAAGGACGACAGGAAGTCGTCTTAAATATGCTTCAGAATAAACTGGATGTTTCCCTGATCTGCAAAGTGACAGGGCTGTCTGAAAAGGAAATCAATAAGCTAAAAAACGGTTCTTAATAACCCTAATAAGAAAAAAATGTGCGGTGATTTTTTCCGGGTATCAAAGGGGGTTACATGGACATAAGAAAACATATTGAAGAGAGAGGCCACGAGAAGGGCTTGAAAAAAGGTTTGAGAGAGGGACAACAAAAAGGAAGACAGGAAGGACGACAAGAAGTTGTCTTAAATATGCTTCAGAATAAACTGGATATTTCCCTGATCTGCAAAGTGACAGGGCTGTCTAAAGAAGAAATCAATAAGCTAAAAAATGGTTCTTAATAATCCTCAATAAGAAAAAAATGTGCGTGATTTTCCGAATACCAGCGGTATCAGAGGTATTGTGAATGGTTATCAACGGGATGAAAGAGTGGTTTTTTGTTTGGTTTTGGGCCTGTTGACCTGTCTTAAGTCACACCTCCTCAATCCTGTTTTCTTCACCACTATAAAATAAAAATAGCAGGATAAAGACAAAACTTCCTTCTGAATATAACCATTGATTTAGTGATGTAATGGTGTTACTCTTGAAAGCAGGAGGAACACTATGCCAACAAGTAAAAAAAGAATCAATCTTACATTAGAAGACAGTCTTTATAACCAATTGGAACAATTAAGGAAAATAAGGAAATTCCCTTTTTTATCTTCTGTGGTTATTGATCTCACAAAACAGGCTTTAGAACTGGACGAAGATCTTTACTTTGCCAAAATCGCACAAGAAAGAAAAAAAGAGCCTGTGCTTTCACATAAAAAAATATGGGAAGAAAAATAGATGTGGGAGATTGTTTATAAACAGTCTGTAAAAAAAGACCTTAAAAATATATCAAAAAAAATAAAATCTCTTATAAAAAGAACAATAGAAGAAAAACTTAAAGTTGATCCCCTTTATTTTGGAACTCCTTTGAAACAAAATTTGAAAGGTCTAATGAAAGTAAGGGTAGGAAACTACCGTGTTATATATTCTATCAAAAAAAACACTGTTACTGTTTTTGTAATCAAAATTGGACATAGAAAAGAAGTTTATAAATAGAATATCTTTAAATTTTATACCAATCAGGTTTGAAATTTGAGAGTTTCTGTTTATAAAAATCAGCCCTTCATGAGAGCCTATAGGGTTCAAAAATGAGTTCGGCTTTAACACAGATGCGGCTGTAAGTCGCACTAAAGCAAAACGCAGAGCTGAATTTTTGAAATGTAATATCCAGATTATAGACAGCCTGGCTTCCCGATACTTCTGTCCTTTTTTCACACTGTTCGATTTTTTTTGCAAGCCATGTTTTACCTACCTGTCTGGGGCCTGTTAAAAGAACAATTTTTTTCTTGAGGTCTTTTAGAATAGGAGTTTCGTTTAATCTGTGAAAGGGGGTATTCTTTATATAGCTATTTTCAGACTATAATCCAAAAAAGTCGCCCGGGCGTGCGGTTACAGAAGATAACTCATTGGGATGGCGGGAATGTGATCCGGAGGCCCCGATTTTTTTCCGGAATGGGCGCTGTCTATCCAGAACATTTTAATATCAGGCAGGTATTTATGCACCATGTGGAGGATGACCGGTTCATTTTCAAAAAATAAAATGGTTTGGAATTTATTTTTGAGCATTTTTAATTCTTCCAGTTTATAAACGGAATCTTCAAAAGCGGGATCTTTTTTTAAAATCAAATGATTTTCTGTTTCCAAGGGAAAATTCCATTTTTTCAGGGACCGCACAGTTCCTTTTCCCATATAGGGTTTATTTCTGCCCGTTAGATAAAAAACATGCCCTCCGGTTTTATGGAGAAGGTTGACATATTCCACACTTCCTTCATAGGGTCTGTCCAGGTGAAGATAATCATTCTGAAAAAAATACTTACTCCAGAATTTTTGAATGGTCTTGCTGGCCGGTGTGTTAGGATCCAATCCATGTCGTTTAAAAATGTCCTTAAGAGACCAATCTTTGGGATGAACCTGGATTTGTTGAAATTGTTCAGTCATTTCTGAAAAATTTTTAATGAAGGCGGGAGTTTGTACGGCATCTTTAATAATACCCTCTGTTCGCCATTTGACACAGAAAAGAGTGGAGTCTAAATCAAAGACAACAGCCACTGGATGAGGGTTTTCCTCAATGGTTTGCAAGACGGATTTTAAGTGTTTTTTTTGCATAGAGATTATACTCCTCCGGTTTGAAATTTTCCGGTTCTTCATAAGAAAAAATGCTTACACCCTTTCTAACAGACTATAGGGGTCAAAAATGAGTTCGGCTTTGACACAGATGCGACTGAAAGTCGCACTAACGCAAAACGCATGTTTGAATTTTTGACCCCTATAGTCTGTTATAAAGGGCCTATGTCTCTTAAATAAAAACCGGAAAATTTCAAGCACAATCGGTATAATATAAAGCAAGCTCTCCGGTTTTCCAAAGAAAACTTTGATCTGTGCCCTTAAGGTGCTATAATGGGCGCGAACGAGGTTATTTTGTCTTCCAATAAACAGACCCATCCTGCTTCAGCGAATCCTGAGGAAAATGTTGTTTTCACTTCCCGGGTGGATCGTATTGTGGCCTGGAGCCGCAGAAATTCCCTTTGGCCCATGACTTATGGGACCGCCTGCTGCGGGATTGAACTCATGTCTGTTTTGGGGCCTCGTTATGACCTGGCTCGGTTTGGCGCGGAAGTGGTTCGGTTTTCTCCCCGTCAGTCGGATTTGATGATTGTGGCGGGAACTATAACGGAAAAAATGGCTCCTGTGATTCGTCGGGTTTATGAGCAGATGATTGAGCCAAAGTATGTTATAGCTATGGGGGCCTGTGCCAGTTCCGGTGGTTTTTACAGAGCCTATCATGTTCTTCAGGGAGTGGATAAGGTGATTCCCGTGGATGTGTATGTTCCCGGCTGTCCTCCTACGCCTGAAGCTGTTATAGATGGAGTTATGGTTGTTCAGAAAATGATAACGGATCATGCGCCCCGTCCGTGGAAAGACAAATGGAAACCGGGGTTTTTGCGTTAAATTATGAAAACAGCTCTTCGGGAATTACAGGAAAACCTATGGGAAAAATTTAAAAAGAATTTTTCCCTGAACGATGTGTCCGGAGCGGCTGTTTTAACCGTTACACCGAATGAAATTGTACCTCTTCTCATCCATTTTAAAAATACAGGGCGATATGATTTTTTAATGAATCTTTCCGGAGTGGATTATCCGGAAAGGAATCAGAGGTTTGAAGTGGTTTATGAGCTTTTTTCTACAAAAACCATTTCCCGTTTGAGAATCAAGGTGCCTGTTAAAGAGGGGGAAGCTCTCCCCACAGTTCAATTTGTTTATCCGGTGGCGGATTGGTTTGAGAGGGAAATTTATGATATGTATGGAGTGATTTTTAAAAATCATCCCAATTTAAAGAGAATTTTAACTCATCATCAGTTTGAAGGGTATCCTTTGAGAAAGGATTATCCCGCTGATCGTCAGCAGCACTTAACGGAGCCCCTTCCCTTTCAAATGGATAACGAATTAGACGGGAGTTCACCGGACGATTCAGGAAAGGAGTTAATTCCTTTAAATATAGGTCCTTCTCACCCGGCCACTCACGGCACTCTTCGCATCATGGCTCTTATGGATGGAGAAAAAGTTCATCGCGCCAGTGTGGAAATTGGTTATCTCCACCGCTGTTTTGAGAAAATGGCTGAAGTTCATCCTTATAATCAGGTTATTCCCTATACGGATCGTCTTAATTACTGTTCTTCACCCATGAACAATGTGGGGTATTGCAAGGCCGTTGAAGAATTAATGGGGGTGGAGATTCCCCCTAAAGCTCAGGCTATGCGAGTGATTCTTTGTGAATTATCCCGGATTATCGATCATATTGTTTGCATTGGAGCCGCCGCTTTTGACCTGGGAGCTTCCACACCGCTTTTGCATATTTTTGCCTATAGGGAGAAAGTTTATACCTTGTTTGAAAAACTTTGCGGCGCGCGATTAACCGTTTCCATGACTCGAGTGGGAGGTATGGCCAATGACCCGCCGAAAGGATGGTTTAAGGACATTTTAAAATTTTGCAAGGAAATGCGAAGGGGTATTGAGGAAGTGGATACCCTTTTGACAAATAATAAAATCTGGATTCAAAGGCATCGGGGAGTGGGAGCCATTTCCATTCAGGAGGCCATAGTCTGGGGTTATACCGGACCCTGCCTTCGCTCCACTGGTTTGAATTTGGATTTAAGAAAGGTGGAGCCTTACTATGGCTATGATGAGTTGGATTTTGAGATACCTGTGGGAACCACAGGGGATGCTTATGATCGTTACCTGGTTCGTCTTGAGGAAATGAGACAAGCTGTTCATATTATTGAGCAGATTTGCAAAAATGTTCCGCCGGGGGACTACACTCTGAGGGATAAGGATATTGTCCTGCCGGAGAAAAAAGATGTGTATGGAAATATAGAGGGCCTGATGAATCATTTTATGTTGATTATACATGGCTGCCGCCCTCCACAGGGTGAGGTGTATTCCGTCACGGAAGCGGCCAATGGAGAGTTGGGGTTTTACCTTGTGAGTGATGGAGGGCCAAAACCCTACCGATTAAAAGTGCGGCCTCCCTGTTTTCCTATTTATCAGTCTTTCCCACAGCAGGTGCGAGGGGGGTTGGTGGCGGATGCTGTTACACTTCTTGGCAGTATGAATATTATTGCCGGGGAACTGGATAGATAATCCATACCAATCCGGTTTGAATTTTGAGGGTCAGAAAGTTCCAAGCCGGATCGGTATAAAATTCAACCCTGATTGGATGAAAAGAAATGGGCTCTGGACAGAGCGGAATCCATTGAGGAGTGTGGCGCTGAAGCCTCTTTTGTCAAATGTCAAGAGTGTGTTATCTAACTGGAAGTTGTTTTTATAGTTTTTTATTTGGATAAAAGTCCAGAATATCTCTGTTTTTTCAGCGGATTTTTTTAAAGGAGTTGATAACTCTTGGCATCTTCATTGTTCAAACAGTAAGATGTCTGAGAGTTGGTAGTGGTCTTATTATTACCTTAAATTAGGAGGCTGTAATGTTTCATCCATTTTTTTCATGGCGGGCAGATGGTTTTTTCGGGAAATTAGTTTTTCTTATATTTGTGGGATTGATCTGTAGTTCCTGTTCCTTATTTATAAGCCCACCAGAAGGCGATTCTCCTCCATCGGAAGAAGAGGGTGAACCGAAGTCATCCATGCCCTGTGATCCGGTAAGTAAGGCATCTATTGCAGCCCTTCAGTTTGAGGAGACGGTTTCTCAGGAAAAAATTCAATTCATTGAAGAATTTTCTAAACTGGATGATGAAAAGCTTCAACAGTGTCTTCAAGCTGTTACAAAAAAAGAGGTGATAGCGCTGACCATTTCAGATATGTCTCGTCATACCAACTCTGATTTGGCGGACAAAGCAAAGGGCCTTATGAATCGATTTAATTTCGTATCCTATGTTGAAACGGAAATCAATTCAGAGGATGAGGAAAGACAGAAAGATATTGTGGAGTTTCTGCTTCGTATAGAAGAGGATCAAGCAAAAAAAATATTGGCATCAATTTCTTTTAAAAAAGAAGAAACAGGAACTCAAATAAATGGGGAAGTTTCCGGTGGAACACGCAGGGTGCTCATTCCCTCGGATTCTAAACAGGGGGATCGTTATTATGTGCAGGCTTCCTGGGATCCGGCCAATTCAGATCAGTTGAGTTGTTTAACAGCCTTGTTCAATAAAAAGCTCCAGGCAAAGCGCACATTGGAGCAGGAAGAGCAAAAGATGAAGGAGCTAAACGGCAAACGGAAGGCTTATTGGTATGCAAAAAGCTGGGCTGTGACTATGGCAGAATCTATTGAAGAGTGCGGCGCTGAAGCCTCTTTTGTTGAGGTTTTAGAAGGTCAATTCTCTCCGGCTCAAACTCCTATTTCAGATATGGAAAAGATGGATTCTCAGTCTGAAGCTGCTGCTGAAGGTTCAGCTTCCGTGAAGTCGGAAGCGGGTTCTAAGTCCGAAGCTGCTCCTGAAGGTTCAGCTTCCGTAAAGCCGGAAGCGGGTTCTAAGTCCGAAGCTGCTCCTGAAGGTTCGGCTTCCGTGAAGCCGGAAACGGGTTCTCAATCCGAAGCTGCTGCTGAAGGTTCAGCTTCCGGAAAGCCAGGAGCGGGTTCTCAGTCTGAAGCTGTTGCTGAAGGTTCAGCTTCCGGAAAGCCAGGAGCGGGTTCTCAGTCTGAAGCT